>CANJJP010000124.1 GCA_947474485.1 Bacteroidota bacterium
ACATCGGGAAACGATATTGTGTATTTCCCAAAATTACTTCGGGCAACCAGCTTCAAAATAATCTGCTTTTATTTTTGGATTATCCAACACTTGGAAACTCATGAAAGGATCGCCAAATAATTTGCAGTATCTATCTTGATTAATGTTTTTTGCTCTTACCATTGCATCGCTAAAATTACGTGAGAAAAATTTCTCGGGAACATGTGAAGCCATCGAAAGGTAAGCAAACACTACCTTTTCCATATTTGAACCTATTGGTAAATGCGATGGTTGCGGCGGAACTTTTTCTTTCTCTGGGAATAAATAAGGTTCTAAAATTGTAGAAGCAAATTTGTAATCCTTCGCTCTACAAAAAGCATAAGATAATTTTAAAGCATTTTGCCAAGTACCATCTTTGAAATTATAGAACGATTTTATTTTATTTATAATAGCTTCTACCTGTGCCTCTGATCCATCAACTGTATCCAGCGCATCCATTAATTTAAATTGCCACTCTACATTTAAACCATTAATAATATTGTGCGGGATTTCAGTTTTATACAATGCATCAATACGTCCTTGCGTTGCTTTTTGTTCAGCTAGCGTTCCAATTGTAGTATCTAAATTTACCTTACACAAAAGTGCATTAAAGTTCACAATATGATTATTCGGATCTAACTTTTCAATTTTTTGAATTTCTGTGTAGTGGTCTTCATCAATTACTTTACCATGTTCAGCGTAATCATAATAAACTTTGTTCATCAAAATACCAGAGTACTTTGCTTCGGCTGGTATTTGTATATCATCCCATGCATCCTTGGTGTATTTTCCTGCTACAGTACGTTTATGAATAAAATCCATAATCTTATAAGCTTGTTTATTATTGCCACCTTTTACAGCACGATTAAATTGCACAACAGAAAACTTTTGTTCTTTATCTCCTGTTATATCATACGTAACGTCCATTACAATTTGTGCAAAACGTTGTTTAGCCAAATATGGTTCTAACTCTTGAACCAAACCACTTTTTGTATTAATCTCTTTAATAGCTTGTTTCTTACTCATTTTTGTTAAATGATCAAACTTGCCGTCTTCCATTTCGAGTTGAAACAAATTCCATGAATCGTTAGTTATAATAGATGGTGTGATTTTATTTGTTTGCATGCTTTGCAATACATTCGTAACACTTTCTGCACGCTTACGTTGTAATTTCATATTCGCAACCGAATCACCTTCGATAGATGAGTATGCGTAAATAAATAAACCATCAATAATAAAATCAGGTTCTTGCATGGCATCTAAAAACGGCTTAATATCTTCAGGTTTAAACTCTGATTTATTTTTTTCAAACGGAATCATAAAATTTAAGATCGTACTTTCCGAACGCGGCTCAAATGGAGGGTTACGAGCGCCAATACTTTCGATTGAGGGAAGCAACTCAATTGGTGTGCTTGATTCTTGATCACCTTGCTCGGTATACGAACGTAAAATAGTTTTACAAACAAAATTATCCTGAACAACTAATAAATTTAACTCATACGAACCTGTAATGCCCGATGGAAATTTTCCCATTTCAACTAATAACTTATTTATTTTTTGGGGTTTCTTAGCTTTTTTATCAGGCTTAATTAAATTTTTTGCGAATAGTTTATCTTTATAAACAACCTTTTGCATCACACCTTTATTACGAACGCTATTGTCCATAATATTGTATTCAGTTTTACTGTATTGTTCCTTTTGAACGATATCAACTGCTAAACCATCGGTTGGTTTTTTAAGCAATTTCTTAAGATTTTTAATGTTGTCATATTTCAAGTAAATTTTTCCATTCTCAACATAAAGGTTACTGCGCATTGCTTCAAAATCTTTAAACTTTTCGCAGTTATTACATTTTTTAGGATTAGGTTCTTTTAATTTTTTTGATTTTGTATTAAACGGAACTTTTAATTCGCTCTTCTTTTTTGCGCCCGAATTAAATGTTTGAAAATTACCCATGATAATTGAAATATAAACTTTTTTGCTTTTTTCATCAATACGTGTAGCAATACCAGCATACACATACGATGGATCCATTAAAATTGCCTTCTCCTTTTTTCCATTCCACTTAGTGCTTGCAATAGAAACTAATTTTTTAATATCGTTTGTTGCTTTTCCCTTTCCTAATAAAACTGCATTAACATATTCAATACCCTTATTGGTACAACCTGCTTTTTTAAGGTATTTAGGGGTAATTTTAGGGGCATTATTTTGATCTGCCTTTTCAACTTTAGCCATTGCAATGGCACTCATTTCGGAAGCAGCAGTTAATTGTGGCATAATATCAACCGAATCAATTCCCAATTTTGCACGGTAAATATTTAATTCGTGAATTAAAGCTTTATTTAAATCTTCAAGATTAACCTCTTTTGGAGTTTCATCCACTTTCTTTTTTCCTTGAGAAAAAGAAAAAAGGGAGCTGAAAATTAAAAGAAATAAAATTAAATGCTTCATATATACTTGGTTTTAAAGTAACAAGTATAAGTGATTTTTACATTATTTCCTCATTAATTTATTGGCTATAATTAATAATTTTAAACATAATTTTTTCTTGCTGATTAAGCATTAAATCATTACTTTTACTAAACAATATTATGAGCAGAATAGAAGTTTTAAAGACCTATAAAATATTTATCGGCGGTCAGTTCCCAAGAACTGAAAGCGGAAGATATTATCCACTTATGAATTCGAAAAGCGAAACCATAGCAAACATTTGCTTAAGCAGCAGAAAAGACTATAGAAACGCGGTAAGCGCGGCTCGTTCAGCTTTCTCCGGATGGAGTGAGCGCGCAGCATTTAACCGTGGTCAAATTCTTTATCGCATTGCTGAAATGTTGGAGGGAAGAAAAGAACAATTCGTAAAGGAATTAATTTCTCAAGGTATAAAAGCAAAACAAGCTGAGGAAGAAGTTAGCGCTTCTATCGACCGCTTAGTTTATTATGCAGGTTGGTGCGATAAATATCAACAAATATATAGTTCGGTTAATCCTGTTGCCTCTTCGCATTTTAATTTCTCGGTTCCCGAACCTATGGGAGTTATTGCTGCTATTGCAGATGAAGAAAGTTCTTTATTAGGTTTAGTTTCTGTTATTGCTCCAATAATTGCTGGTGGAAACACTTGTATAGTATTAGCAAGCGAGAGCAAACCATTATGCTCAGTTACTTTTGCAGAGGTTTTAGCAACAAGCGATTTGCCTGGTGGTGTAGTAAACATTTTAACAGGAAACAGTAAAGAACTCCACAGTCATTTTGCATCTCACATGGATGTTAACGCAATGATTTATTGCAGAACAAATGCAGCTGAACAAAAACTGGTTGCGGAAAATGGTTCGTTAAATGTGAAACGTGTTTTCTTTTGGCAAAAAGATTGGGCAAAAGCGGAGAGTCAAAACCCATATTTAATTATGGATTTACAAGAGATTAAAACTACTTGGCATCCGATTGAAAAGATTGGCATTGGTGGAGCAAAATACTAGATTTAATTCTAGACTTTTATTTCACAAGCACAGTGGTATCCAATTCTTTTTTCATTCCTGAGGCAATTTCATAATCGAAATTTAATTTGATATTATTTTTTGAAGCAAACTCAGTTTGTGCTTTTAAAAATGGTTTACTTGCAAGATTAACTTTTAAGCCAATTACAGCAGCTATTGAGTCGATAGTACTATTCTTTTTCTCCTCTAAAAGTGAATCGGAAATGGAACACACCTTTGCAATATTTTTATATTCGCTTTTACTTACTTCACTTAATTGATTAATGAATGTAATGGCTGCAATTCTTAGCGCAGCATCACTGTTGTAATCTTCCATATTAGCAATTAAAGCACCTTGTTCACTTATCGTAGCATCAATAATTGCCAACGATTTATTCATTGAATCAACCTGAAAATAAGTTGAGCCATCAATAAAACTATTAAAAACAATAACCGCTGAATCAGTTTTAGAAATAACTGAATCAAAATATGCCTTTGCGTCTTTTTCCTTTTCTGAGCAAGAGCAGAGAATAATGCAAAGGGCAACTAAACTATAAGGTATTTTATTCATAATAGAAATAAAGGATAAAAAAACAGCCCCGAATAGGAGCTGTTTGATTTTATTTTTTAGCAGGATTCATTTTATCTTTAGGTACAATATAAACACGAGCAAAATCCCTATACTCCATTGCGTTTATTGGGAAATTTTTTACGTTCTTTTGAACTAAACGATCATTCTCATCATAGAACAAAGGAATTAAAGCTCCTTCATCAATTAATATTTGATCGCATTGTTTAAACAATACATAACGTTTAGCTTGATCAATTTCTTTTACAGCTGCTTCATACTTAGCATCGAATGCGTCATTTTTAAATCTTCCTGTGTTAACAAATGCCTTTTCACTAGCTTTAGCTGGTACATTTTTTCCGTAAAATAACGACAAGAAAGATACCGGATCTGGGTAATCAGCAATCCAAGCTGTACGGAAAAACTCTTGCTTACCTGATTGCATTCCATCAATTTGTTCAGCAAAAGGAACAAGGTTAATCTCAACTTTTACCCCAATATTTTCTTCTAACATTTTTTGAATTACTTCTGCAACTTGCTGGTTACGTTCTCCACCACCACTATTAATTGTTAATGTAATTTTAGGAAAACCTGCTCCACCTGGATAACCTGCTTGTTTCATATAAGCTTTAGCCTTATCAACATCATAAGTATAACCAGTAATTCCATCGAAATCAAGACCAGCTTTTTTAAATGCTTCAACTGGAGGAATAACACCATAAATACCAGCAACACCTTGACCTTGCAATGTAAAATCAACAATTTTGTTTCTATCAATTGCATAGTTAAAAGCTAAGCGAGCTTCCTTTTTTGAAAATGCAGGGCTAGTTACCAAAATACCATAAAAATTAGTTTCTAAAGCAGCTGTTGTTTGAATTTCGAAATCTGTTTTACGAGCGTTTGCATTTTGGTAATCGCCCATAATTTCTTTGTACATTTCAATAGGAATGCGAAAAACCATATCAAGATTGCCACGCTGAAACTCTAACATCTCAGATTTTTTCTCTTTAATGAAAGTAAATTTAATAGCATCTAAATATGGTAGTTGGTTGCCATTCTCATCAACACCCCAGTAATTTTTATTTTTCTCAAGAATAACAACTTCACCTTCTTTAATCGTTTTAACCATAAAAGGACCAGTACCTACGCACTTAGTTCTCATGTCAACACCATATTTTTCGGATGCTTCTTTTGGATAAACATAACATCCTGGAGTAGATAAAACATTTAAAAACTCAGCATTTGGAGTTGTTAATGAAATCGTTAAAGTAGAATCATTTACAGCAACAATACCAGTTACATTTTCTGCCTTATTACTCAATTTAGAAGCTGCAAACGCCTCATTAGCACCTTTTACTTTATTTTTGAATGTAATATCAAACGCTGAGTTATTAGCACTTGCCTCGCAAGACTTATCAAAACAATATTTAAAATCTTGAGCTGTCACTACTCTTCCTTTTCCGTCTGTAAAACAAGGATCATCATGAAATTTAACACCTGCACGTAAGTGGAATGTCCATACATCTTGAGTTTCATTACTTTCCCAACGATATGCAACTCCTGGCACAACCGATAAATCAGCTGGATTTAATTTAACCAATCCTTCGTAAACTTGATTAGCAATGCGATGAGAACCTACATCAATTGTAGATAATGGATAAAGATTTTTAAAATCTTCTAATTCATTCATTCTGAAAACTCCACCATAATAAACTCCACCTTTTGCTTCAGTTGAAGTTTGTTCTTTTTTATCTCCTCCGCATGAAGCGAAGATGCTTACTACCA
>CANJJP010000125.1 GCA_947474485.1 Bacteroidota bacterium
CATATTGTTATAGCAAATGCAAAACGAAATTTTTTAGGAATATATCATAAAATTAAAGTCAAGTATTTGCAAAATTATTTAAATAAATTTGTGTATAAATTAAATTGAAGACACTTTAAAGATGCGATGTTTGATAGATTAATAATCGCTTCAGTTTTTAATTATGGGTAAGATTGCGGACAATTAAAATTTTTAATGAATTTTTGGGAATTGAATGGCTGCAAATAAAAAAGGATGTTATGTCGTTTCAGTTATTCCATTCACGACTTCTTGCAATGTGTCTCTTCTTGCAACACGGCCAAATAAAAATTCAATATTTTCTTTTCTTAAAACATCCCTTACTTTTGAATGCGCATTTGCTAATTTTAAAACAACCCCGCGATTTGAAAGCTCACCATACAACCTTTCAATTAATCTTGCTCCAGATGAATCTATATAAGCAGAAGCGCTTAAATCAAATACAACATATTTGAGTTCGTCACCTTCAATTGCAAGTTTAGAAGCAATAGTCTTGTAAACGGTATTTACATTAAAATACAATAAAGGTGATTCAACTCTAAATATGAGTGTATTGGGAATTATTTCATTATCTGGATGCCTTTCTAAATTAGAAAAAGCATTAGTGCCAGGGATTTTACCTAAAAACGCAACATTTGGAGTTGATACGATTTTTATTATTAATATTAAGGAAACAACTGCGCCAATAATTACGCCATCTAAAATACCAAACATTAGCACACTTAAAAAAGCACACATTGCAATTAAAAAATCTTCCTTATTAACTCTCCACATTCTTTTGAACTCATCAATTTTCACCAAACCTTTAATTGCAACAATAACAACCGCAGCTAATACAACAGATGGTAGATTTTCTAGCAAACCTGTGAAAAACAATAAGCAGATAGCAATTGTAAAAGAAGCAACTACCAATGCCATGGGAGTTTTAGCTCCTGCCTTACTATTAACCGCAGATTGAGATAAACCTCCACTAACTGGATAACCGTGCCCCATCGATGTTGCCATGTTTGCTGCTCCCAAAGCCAATAGTTCTTGTCGAACATCAATTTCTTCTCCTGTTTCCTTTGCCAATGCTTTAGCTGCTGATACGCTTTCTATATAGGCAAGAAGAAAACAGGCGAAAGCAAGTGCAGCATCATTTTCTAAATCTTCTATTCTAAATGTTGGAAAATAAAACTCTGGTAAGCCCGACGGAATGATGCCAACAGTTGTAAATCCTGAGCCACCTAAAGATGTAAAGGAAATAAGAATAATAGAAATAAAAACAACTAAAATAGCGACTGGTTTTCCTGGCAACAATTTGTCGCCTGCAATTAATATGATCAGTGCCGAAATTCCAAATCCAAAGACCACCCAATTAGTATTTGGGATTTGAAAAAAAAGCTCCTTCGCTCTTTCCATAAAAGTATGGCCAACACTGCTCACTCCAAAAAGTTTAGGCAACTGACTCAATCCAATTGTAAGAGCAGCACCTGCTTTAAACCCAACCAAAACCGTTTCACTAATAAAATTTATCATACTGCTTAACTTTAAAAAGTAAGCTGCAAAACTCATCAAGGCAAATAAAAATGCAGTTACAGAAGCAATATCAATCCAACGATGTGCATCACCCTCTGCAAGAGAGGCAATTGCAGTTCCAACTAAAATGGAAATTGCAGACGTTGGTCCAATCGCCATTTGTTTGCTCGAACCAAAAATCGCGTAAAACAATCCTCCAATCAAGTAACCATAAATACCATATTGTGGTGGGAGCCCAGCAAGTGATGCGTAAGCCAATGAAACTGGAATTGCGTAAGCAGACAATGTAATACCTGCAACCAAATCCTTTTTTAATAAACTAGTTGTATAATTAGGTAACCAAGTTAAAATAGGGAATATTTTCTTTAACATTTACTTTAAGTTAACCTCAAATGTACATCTATTTTCTTTTTATTAATCTAAGAAATCGCATTAATTTTTCGAAGCAAATAACATTTACTCCTATCATTAAAAGGAATGGAAGAGAAGGCATTTTATAACGAACAATTGCGCCTGCAACTGGCGTTGTGTAACCAACAATTAAAAACATAATTAACACAACGAAAATAGAAAACCACAAAAATGCTTTATTACAATTTTTTATATCTCCGAACACAAAACATATTACAACAAACAATAAAATAAAAATGTTTTCTAGGGATGCCATCCGCTCAACAAACGAACCCTTTTTAAAAATACTTGGTTGAAGTATTGAATTGTAAAAAGCTTTAGGTCCGAATCCAATAAATGAACTCCAGGAGGCTGCAATAGGCTTATCTTGCAATAAACTTCCTGCGCGGGGCAATTTAGAAATCACCTTAAACGAAATTTGTTCTCCATTTTCAATTACACCTAATGTATCATAAAAATTATTTAAGCGCCAACTTAAATAGACCGTATTAGGCAATAACTTCACCGAATCAGGTTTGTATTTTATTATTTCATTTTCCTTTTCAGGTTCCAAACGAACTAAATAATCATTGCTTAATAAAAATATACCACCCTTTGCCAAATTAATAAAATCCTTTTGTTTCTGAACTATTAATGTAATTGGTTTTTTATCTAGTCCCACTTTAATTCCTACATAAAACAACACAAATAACATAAAGTGAAACGAAATAAAAAATAAAAAAACACGCTGAATTTGGAAACGATCAACAATGTAATATGCAAGCAATGGCGGTAAAATTACCAGCAACAAATAATTTTTATTAATAAGCAGCAAAAACAAGGAGATAAATAAAAGGACTCCGTACTTAAATGAAATTCGCTTTACGAAAAACAATTCATAGAAACTAAGCAGCAAAATACCTAGTGAAAACAACAACAACCCTTCTTTCAAAACTCCTGATCCCCAAAATACAACAGAAGGAATAAAAAACACAATCACATAAATCAAAAATGCCTTTTTTCTATAAAGAGAAAGAAAAAATTTATACAAAGCAAATAATCCGAGAAATGAAATAAAGCACATAAAAACAGTGTGCACATGAAAACTTCCAAAAGAAAATGGCATTATCAAAGCATTTAATCTGATGATAGTATGGTTGTCATTGTAATTACCGAAATCATTTCGTTTATACCAATGATTCATTTTTGCGTAATATGTTGTGTCGTAATATAAATTATCGTTACCTAATCCACTCAACATACTAAAATAATCCGCAGGCTTTTCTCCTAATGCTTTGTGCATTATTTTAGCGTCATCGTAATATTTAAAAATATCCGCTGTGCTTCTATCTGTATAATGAGATGAATAAATGTAGGTAAGAAAAAAACCACTCGCTACTTTTACCAAAAAAACTAAAACAAATGCCCACCTTGGTAAACCAAGTTCAACGCTTCTTTTATAAAAGAAAATGACAAGACTAAAAAGCAGAATATATATTACGGCTGCTATCAATTTTCTTTTTTATAAATATCAGCATTTCTAATTTCCATAATATTTTCAGGATTCGATACTGGCTTAAATCCATATTGGAGGTATAATCCATGGGCATCTTTGGTTGCAAGCATATATCTTCTCAACCCCTGTAATTCAGGATGCTTCATTATGAATTCCATCAACCATTTGGATAAACCTTTTCCTCTATAGGCTTCCAAAACAAAAACATCGGCTAGGTATGCGAAAGTTGAACAATCAGTTATCATGCGGGCAAAACCAATTTGTATGGCGCCATCATAAATTCCAAAACACATTGAATTGTGGATTGACCTTTTCAAAACATCTAAAGGAATACCTAGCGCCCAATAACTTTCTCCACCAATGTATTTATGAATAGCCGATACATCCAATTTGGATTTATCAGTGCTAATAGTAAAATTGCTTTTTGTTTCTTCTACAATGCTATGCATATCAACAAATATAATACTTTGCCCCGTTGAAAAGATAAAAGAATACATTAATTCATCCTACCCGCAAGTAAAAACATAACTGCCATTCGAACAGCTACTCCGTTTTCTACTTGGTCAAGAATAATTGATTGATCGCTATCAGCAACTTCACTCGTAATTTCGATACCACGGTTAATTGGACCTGGGTGCATAATTAAAATTCGCTTGGAAAGTGAATCCAACATTTCCATATTTAAACCATACATCATGGTGTACTCGCGTAATGAAGGGAAAAATTTTATATCCTGACGTTCTAACTGAATGCGCAACATATTTGCCGCATCGCACCAATTCAATGCCTTTTTTAAATTCAATTCAACTTTAACCCCTAAACTCTCGATATACTTTGGCAGTAAGGTTTGCGGACCACAGACCATCACCTCAGCACCTAACTTTTGCAGACAAAATATATTTGATAAAGCAACGCGTGAGTGAAGAATATCTCCAACAATTACAATCTTCTTTCCTTTTATTGAACCTAAATTTTCTTGTATTGAGAAAGCATCTAACAATGCTTGTGTGGGATGCTCGTGCGCTCCATCACCAGCATTAATTATTTTTGCTTTTACTTTTTTTGCTAAAAAAACAGATGCTCCGGGATGTGCATGTCTCATCACAACCATGTCCACTTTCATTGCAAGTATATTATTTACAGTATCTACAAGTGTTTCCCCTTTTTTAACTGATGAAGAAGATGCCGCAAAATTAATGGTATCAGCTGAAAGACGTTTTTGAGCTAATTCGAAAGAAAGTTTTGTGCGTGTTGAGTTTTCAAAAAATAAATTAGCAATCGTAATATCACGTAAAGAAGGAACTTTTTTAATAGGGCGATTTATTACTTCTTTGAAATTTTTGGCGGTTTCTAAAATTAATTCAATATCGGCCTTGGTAATGTATTTTATTCCTAAAAGGTGATTTACACTTAAACTGCTCATGTTTTCGTTTTATTCTTTGTCGGTTAATAATGTTACTCTGTCCTTACCATCTATTTCTTTCCACTCAACTTTCACCTTTTGTGATTCAATTGAATCTATGGTCTTTCCAATATACTTTGCTTGTATGGGCAAATGACGACTAAACCTTCTATCAATCAAAACCAATAACTCTACATCATTAGGTCGGCCAAAAGCAAGCATCGCATCTAATCCTGCGCGTATTGTTCTGCCTGTAAACAAAACGTCATCTATCAAAATCACATTTTTATCCTCAATAATGAAATCGATATTTGTTTTATTTGGTATCAACTCTTTTCTTCTAAAATCATCTCTAAAAAAAGTAGTATCCATTTCACCTACATGAATTTTTTTTGTTTTCAGAATCTCACATAGCTTTTTATGAATACGATGTGCCAAATAAACACCACGCGGTTGCAAACCAATAATAACGCTATTTTGAAAAGAATCGTGAACTTCTATTAATTGATGACACAAACGTGTTATCGTAATTTCTAATTGTTCGCCCTCTAAGATAATTTTTGGCTTCATCTACAATGGTTATGTAGAAAACAAATGTAAGCTTTACTTTACAATAAACAACTGACATTTTGCAGACTTATTAAATGTTTTCAAAATTTAAATAACTAGTGATTATTACTTATTTTTGGCACAAACTAATTTATGAGCAGCTATTTAATTAAACAGGCAACTTTGATTAACGAAGGTGAAATCTTTGTTTCAGACGTATTAATAGAGAACGGTAGAATCTCAAAAATTGAAAGAGAAATTGATAACGGCACAAAGGCTAAAGAAATAAACGCAGAAGGTTTATATTTAGTTCCTGGTGCTATTGACGACCAAGTGCATTTTAGAGAACCTGGACTTACTCATAAAGGTGAAATATATACTGAAGCTAAGGCTGCGGTAGCAGGTGGTATAAC
>CANJJP010000126.1 GCA_947474485.1 Bacteroidota bacterium
AATCAAGAATTTTTGAATCGTCTAGAAAAAGATGTTTTGGATTTTAAAGTTAAACGTGGAGAGCCTCTTGAACAAATTGAGCAATTAGTGATAAATTTCACAAAAGAATACACTAAAAATTCTGCTGAAAAAATAAAATCAATATTTGGAATTAATGCTCAATGGAATAATTTAACCGACAGAAAAAAAGAATCTAATAGGTATGTTGCACGACATTTGGATATTAAAGTTTATATTTTAAAAAAACTTGGTTTGAAATCATTTAATAATGATGAAATAAAATTACATTTTAAATATCTTGCGCCAATTGAACATAATCGATGGTCGGCAGAAAAATTCGCTTTTGATTTTACTTATGGAGTGCTTCCTTCTTCGGATAAAAATTTAAAAAAGATTTTAAAGGATACGCTGAAAATTCACGATCAATTAATTCCATTTAATGAATTAGATGAATCTAATAAAGATAAAGATCTAGATATGTTCTTTTTGTTGCCACTGCTTCAAAGAATAAAAGACAACATTGGAGATGAAATTTAAAAAAGATATTTTTATAAGTTATGCTCATATTGATGATGAAGCATTAATTGAAGGAGAGTCTGGTTGGATAACCGAATTTCACAGATCTTTAGAGATTAGACTTGCTCAACTTCTTGGTTATCGACCAAATATTTGGCGTGATAAAGATCTAGATGGTAACCATGTTTTTAGCGATGAGATACTTATACAATTACCTGAAATTGCTATTATGGTTTCTATTCATTCACCAAGGTATGTTAAGTCAGAATGGTGTGTTAGAGAAGTTAATGAATTTTATCGGATAGCAGAAACGAATATTGGAGCTTTGGTTGGCACTAAGTCTCGAATATTTAAAGTGATAAAAACTCCTGTTGATATAAATCAACATCCTGTTGTAATACAAGGCCAATTAGGGTATGAATTTTTTAAAATAGATCAAGAAACTGGAAAGCCAAGAGAGTTTAGTAAATTGTATGGCAAAGAAGCTCTATTAGCATATTGGTCAAAATTGGATGATTTAGCTCATGACTTATCGTCTTTACTTGAAGAAATAAACAAAAATGCTGAAAATGAAGTTATTTCAAAATACCCTATTTCAGAAGAAAAGGGATCTGTAAATGATCACTCTGAAAGTATCGTAAATAAAGAGAAAAATCAACGGAAAATTTTCTTAGCCGAAACTAGTATCGATGGAAAAGAAAAACGAGAGACAATTCACCGCCTTCTTTCTGATAAAGGTTTTTTAGTATTGCCCGACAAAAATTTATCGTTAGAAATTGATACTTACGAATTGGAAGTTCAATCCCTTGTTAATGAATGTGAATTGTGTATTCATATTATTGGATCGAATTATGGTTTAGTTCCAGAAGGAACCACTAAGTCTAAAATACAACTTCAAAATGAGATTACCTCTAAAATTAGTGTCGAAAGAAAACTTCAACGACTAATTTGGATGCCTCCAGAAATAAAAATTGAAGATGAACGGCAAGTTAATTTTATTGAAGAATTAAAACGAAGTGAAAATTTATTGGCAGGTGCTGATTTTTTAATTGGGCCAGTTGAGGATCTAGAATTTGCAATTTATGATAAATTAAAAGACGAAAAAAAGGAATTAGTTGCAGAGGATGATGATTATGACAATGACAGACCTAAGCAAATTTATTTAATTTGTGATCAATCTGATTTAGATGGAATTGCTCCTGTAGAAAATTTTTTATTTGACAAAGGATTTGAAATTATTATTCCTGCTTTTGATGGAGATCAAACTGAATTGAGATTGGATCATCAGGAAAATTTGAAAAATTGTGATGCCGTTTTAATATATTATGGATTGGGAAATGATTTATGGCTAAGGTCAAAAACAAGAGACTTATTGAAAATTAACGGTTATGGAAGAAAGAAACCTCTAACAGTAAAAACTGTTTGCATAGCAGAGCCATTTACTCCTCAAAAAGAAAGGTTTAGATCTCACGAGGTAAAAGTTATTTCGTTATCTGGCGACATGGTTGTAGCATTAGAAGAATTTATTAAAGAAATAAAATAATGAACAAGGAAGAATATTTTAATCCATTTCCTGGACTTCGTTCATTTGAAGAAGAAGAAGAGTATTTATTCTTTGGAAGAGAAAAACAAATAGATGAATTGGTTAGTAAACTTGGGAAAACTAGATTTTTAGCTGTTGTTGGCGCATCTGGAAGTGGAAAATCATCCCTAGTAAAATCTGGATTATTGCCTTCATTGCATTCTGGATTTATGCAGGGCGCTAGTTCTGGTTGGCGGATTTGTACATTTAGACCCGGTAATGATCCAATAGGCAATTTGTCGAAAGCTCTATGCAGCAATGAAATATTGGGAGAAATTGAAGATCAAAATAATTATACCGCAATTACTGAATCAATATTAAGAAGAAACGATAAAGGGATTTCTGAAACATTAAAGCAACTTTCTGAAACTCATAATCAAAATATTTTAATTGTAGTTGATCAATTCGAGGAGTTGTTTCGTTTTTCAAAATTTGAAAAATCAGAACAAAAAGGGACACGGGATTCGGTTACGTTTATTAATCTGTTATTAGCCGCTGTAAAATCTACAGGTATTCCAATATATGTTGTTTTTACCATGAGGTCTGATTTTCTAGGGGATTGTACAGAATTTCGAGGACTGCCTGAAGCAATTAATGAAGGGCAATATTTAATTCCTCGAATGACCCGTGATGAGAGAAAGGCTGCAATTACGGGACCAATAGCTGTTGGTGGAGCAGAAATTTCTCAATCCCTATTGACTCGTTTGTTAAATGATGTAGGTGATAACCCTGATCAATTACCAATTCTTCAGCATGCTTTAATGCGAACATGGGAATTCTGGCAAAAAAACTGTAAGCCAAATGAACCTCTTGACTTGATTCACTACCAATCAATTGGTACAATGACAAAAGCACTTTCGCTACATGCTGAGGAGGCATATTTTGAAATAGCCGATGAAAAAGGAAGAGAAGTTTGTAAAAAATTATTTAGGGCACTTACTGAAAAAAGTGATGATGGTAGAGGCACGAGGCGACCAACTATCATAAAGGAAATTTGTGAGTTTACTGAGGTAAGCCTTGATGAAGCTAAAAGTATAATTGACATCTTTAGGCTACCTGGAAGAAGTTTTTTAATGCCTCCAATAGGAGTTGAATTAGATGAGAATACTGTTATAGATATTTCTCACGAAAGCTTAATGCGTGTATGGGAGAGATTAATAGGATGGGTTAATGAAGAAGTAGAGTCGGCCGATTTGTATATTAGGTTAGCAAACACGGCAGCTCTTTTTCAGGAAGGTAAAACGGGTTTATGGAGAGATCCTGAATTACTTATGGCCATTAATTGGCGAAATTATCAGAAACCAAATCTGGTATGGGCGAAGCGATACGACCCATCATTTGAAAGGGCGATGAATTTCTTAGATTATTCTCAATCAGAAAAGGAAAAGAAAATAAAGGACGCTGAAAAAAAACGAAAGGCTGCAATAGTTCGTTTAAGAATTTTTATGTCAATAATCATGTTAGCTTTCTTATTTGCAGTTTTTTTCGGAATAGTTGCCTGGAATAAGGAGCAAATTGCTGAGGCAGCAATGGATGATGCAATTTTCGAAAAACGTCAAGCCGATAGCTTAAAAGTAATTGCTACTAATGAAACAAAAAAAGTGGCAGAACAAAAAGATATTGCCGAAAAAGCGAAGGTTGAAGCTGAGAATAGTTTTAAGATAGCTGAGGGACAAAAAACTCTTGCTGAAATAGCTAAAAACGATGCCATTCGGAGTTTTAATTATGCAAATGACCAAAAGCAAATTGCAATTGAACAAAAGAAATTAGCTGATCTTAATGCGAAGGCCGAAGCAAAAGCAAAAGAAGAGGCCTTAAATTCAAAAGAAGAAGCAATTAAGGCAAAAAGTCTTGTTGAGACTTTAAGGCTGCTTGCTGAAGCTAAAAACATTGCATTAAAATCTAAACAATTAATTAATAGCCCTGAACGTGATACATTAAGTTTACAACTCGCTTTTTTAGCTTATGCCATTAACAAAAAATTTAACGGCTCTGCTCAAAATAGAATAATTTACGAATCGTTTAAAGATCAGTTATCAAAGTATTATACTAAAGTTAAACTTCATAGACAGGATCAGAAGCAAGTGAGCGACTATGATTTAAGAGCAACTGTTTTTGTAAATAAAAATGAATTTATAACTGCTGGTGATGAAGGTGTTTTTAATAAATATAAATTTAACAAAGAACCGACTGAATTAATATTTGAAAAATCTAGTAAAAGATTTGATCAAGGTATAAATAATTTAACCGTGATAGGAAATACTATTTTAGCCGGTACCGTTACAGGCAAAATATTAATTTGGGATCATTCGCAACCAAATGCTCAGGTGAAGACAATCTACAGCGGATCTCTTGGTAAAAGTGTATTTATAAATTATTTTGTAGAGCCCGATAATACAATGTCTCTCATCTGCGGTTTTGAAAAAGGCATTAAAACTATAAAACTCGATAATTCTTATAAATTGATTAGCGAGAAAACGATATTCCAACTTGCAACTGGTAAAATACAAGCGGGTGTAGCGTATTTAAAATTGAATGAAATTATTACGGTTTTCGCAAATGGTAAATCACTTTATACATTAAAATCCGACGCTGGGTCATCACAACCAGAGGAGTCAATTACATTTTCAGAACCAATTTCAACTGTTCAAATTTCCAATAATTTAAAATTCTTGGCAATCGGAGGGGTAAATGGAAATGTTATTATATATGAAAATAAAAATCATCCATATAAAGTATACTCTAAAGTAAGAGGCCATACTTCGTCAATTTCTGGTTTAATATTTACTTCGAACGATTCAATTTTAGTATCTAGTTCTTTTGATCATTCAATATTTTCAAATGAATTGTACCAAACAAAAGATGATGGCAGCTTAGTGTACAAAGAAAATAGAGCTTGGGTAAGAGGTATTGGTGTTTCCAATGACAATAATTACATCGTCTCTGTTGGGCAATCAGGACTAGTTCAAATTTGGCCTGTTAATTTAAAAACTGTTTTAAAGGAAATTATTGGCGTAAAATATTATTCTGGCTATTTAAATTCACCAATAAATAAGATGGCATTAAAAGAAGAATTAGGTAAGGATTTATTTAAATCACTTTCTGAATTAGGTAAAGACGGAAGTATAGAGGCTTTATGGAATGAACTACAAAAAACGTATTTAAATGATTAATGAATTTTTTGATAAAAAAGCCAAGATAATTCTTTACTTAATTGTATTGATTTTCCCAGGTTTAAGCTTCAGTCAAAACGAAGCGTGTAAAGAAAAATTAAATTTGGCCAAAAATTATTATGATAATGGCGAATTTGGTTTGGCCGATGATATTTTAAATCAATTTCAATTAGCCTGTGGCAATATTAGCGACTATTACAAGTTGAAAACCAAAATTGCTATTGTAATGGAAAACGATCAATTGGCAAAAAATTCAATGGCATTATATATCAATTCTAAAGCCGGTAACTTCATTGCAGATGATGACCCGCGTTTATTTAAGAATTTGTACGCCGAGGTTCAAGATAGTTTATCCAGTAGATTAATAACTTCATTATCTAAAAAAGCAGAATATGTAGATTTAGCTGCAGCAACGGTAGTTGTTATTAAGGCGGAAGAGTTCGCGAATCGCGGTTATAATGATTTAATAGATTTATTGTCGGATCAACCTGGTTTTGATATTTCGAAAAT
>CANJJP010000127.1 GCA_947474485.1 Bacteroidota bacterium
AAAGAATACGTTGTTTCTGACGCAATGAAAGGTTGGCTTATTAATAGTTTTGATAATAATGAGCCTGTAAATAATTTACTTAGTCACATGATTTTTTATGGTAAATTGTATTATTGTATGGATGCAGTTTTGCCTAATACGCCTGATTCAATAAAAATTGGATATTCTACTGAACAAATTACTTATTGTGAGAAATTTGAAAAGAAATTGTGGGCCTATTTTACTGAAAAGGATAGATTATATAAGAATGATTTAAAAGAGGTTGCCGAATATACATCTGAAGGACCTTTTACATCAGCTATAAGTAAAGAATGTCCGCCGCGCATTGCTATGTGGGTTGGTTGGCAAATTGTAAGAAGCTACATGAATAAAAATGAGAAAGTTAGCGTAGCAGAACTAATGAAAACAAGTGATGCTCAACTAATATTATCGAAAGCAAAATACAAACCATAGTTTAATGTTAATTTTAGGTTAATTCAGTGTATAAAAATAATGACCAAAGTGTAATTTCCTTGAGTATATTTGTTGTAGTTAAAACTTAAAGCCATGAAAAATATACTCATTATTGCATTTATTGGGTTGCTAGTTAGTAATCTTAGTGCTCAGGACATTAAAATTGAAAATGGATTGTATTGTAAGGCTGGAGTAGCATACACTGGTGAAGCTAGTATTAAAGATGCAAGTGGCGCAGTTTCTTTAATTAATGTAGTAGATGGTAACTTACAAGGAACTGCTCATTATTATTATTCTGATGGCAAAATTAAGGAAGAAGGAGCTTATGTAGCTGGTTTAAAATCAGGAATTTGGATTCGTTACAATGAAACTGGGCTTAAAGTAGGTGAAGGCCAATATTTCAATGGGAAAAAGCATGGGAAATGGTTTGTTTGGGATGATAATGGAAATAAACGTTTTGAAATGAATTATCTAAATGGAGATAAATATAGTAATTGGTATAGTTGGGATGAAAAAGGAGAATTAGTAGCTTCAACTAATTATGATAAAGGTTAATAGACCATAATCAACTGAAACCGCTCATTTAATGAGCGGTTTTTTTTTGTTTCAATTTTGGTTACATTAGCACAAAAAATTGGAACAATGAAAAAGTCTACCCTTATTTTGGTTATTTTATGTTTTGTTATTTTTTCTGCTAAAAGCCAAATTGCGATAACATCCGCAAGTATGCCAGGTTCAGGAGATACAATACGATATAGCTCAAGTATTCCTAACGGAATTAATTTTGCTTCAACGGGCGCAAATTATTTTTGGAATTATAGTACCTTAACCATGCAGCGCCAGGATTTATATGAATATAAAGCAGCATTACAAACTTCTTATTCATTCTATTTCTTAGGTTTAAATAAATACGGATTAAAAATTTCAGACTCTATTGGAGTAGGTACCTTTCAATTTAAAGATGTTTTCAATTTTTTTCAAAAAACAACTACTGTTTTTAAAACAGAAGGGATTGGATTCAAATACAATAATATTCCATTAGCAGGTTATTATTCTGATGACGATGAATTATATCAATTTCCATTAAATTATTTAGATAGAGATAGCTCAAATTTTGCATTTTCAGTAACAATTGGTACTGGTATTTCTTATTCGCAAAGAGGCTACAGGATTAATGAAGTAGATGGTTGGGGATCAATTAAAACTCCGTATGATAGCGTGGCATGTTTACGTCTAATTTCTACTTCATATGGAATAGATAGTATTAATTTTAATGGATTTGGATTTAGTTTCCCTAATATTCAACGAAGCTATAAATGGTTATCCACCACTGAGAAGATTCCAGTTCTAGAAATTAGCGGACAATATCAAAATAATAATTTCAATCCGAACCAAGTTCGTTATAGAGATATTTACCGATCTGTTGTTGGTTTTCAAAACTATTATAATACAAATGAATCAATAATATATCCAAACCCATCAAATGGATTATTTACAGTTTACTTAACGGAGAATAAATCTGGAGTAGTTAATCTTATTGATCTAACAGGAAAATTAATTTATTCTTCCACTTGTAATCCAGGAATTAATTCAGTTGATTTAAATAACATCAATTTAAGTAAAGGTGTTTATTTTATTTCCGTATTAGATAATATGAAAACAATCCTTCTACAAAAGAAATTAGTGATAGAATAAATACTTGGCAATGGTATGCTAATTGAAAGAAAAGACAATATAAATTCTGAGTTTACGTAAACAATTTATACTGAGCTGTTCTATACTTACAAATGATATAGTGTATTATTTTTTTCATTGGCCAATAAAATCAAAAATGGTAAGTCACTATTTGGTTGTAACACTGTATAATTAGTAAACTCTCATTCGGTTTATTAACGCTTATCTCATTTGTACCATAAATAAGTTTACCACTTTCGAGTATAATATCATTTGTATCAACAATTTTGTAGTTAGCATTTATTGGTATCTCTTTTCCTGTAACTAGTAGGTGATATGTTTTGGAATTTGCAGGACTAAGCGTTACAAACAAGCCATCATTTTTATGGATTTTTTTACCACCGTAATGCATTTTTGTTTTGGATTTTAACGTTGACTTAGCTAAAGTAGAATGTGTAGTGTGAAATTTTTTTGAAATTTCTGTATTTCTACTTTTAGTTAGTTGTTTAGTTTCATCATTTGTCCAAACTCTAATATAATCAATAACCATATCTTCCGATCGGGTAATTAAAGTGTCGGGACCTGGCTTAAAAGGACCATTATTAGATGGTACAGCTAAATTAGCAACTAAACTTTTATGCTCTGGCATTTTTAGTTTTGTGTAGGCAATACATTCACCATTTAAATAGTATTTAATGTATTCTTGATCCCATTCGCCAGAAATGATATTGAAATCTTGATTTAAGTTACCTTTAAATTTAAGCCAATCACCCCACCATTTTTTTTTGATATGCCAACCTGCTCTAAATTTATTTTCACTTTTTATTTTACTATGTCGGCCAACATGAATTTGATTTGGTTTTTCTGTTTTAGATTCAATCCAATCAATTTCTTCATTAGGTGTTCCTCCATACAACCAAAATGCCGGCCAAAATCCTTTTTGTTTTGGTATTTTACATTTTATTTCAAAAAAACCATATTGAAAATTTTTCTTCGATTGAAGCATTCCCGAAGTATAATTAAAATCTTGTAAATTGTATTTATAAAATTTGTCGTTTATTTTTATCGAATCGGTTGGAGGCAGGTAATCAACCAATTTAGCTGTTACTTTTTCACGCTTAGCGTATAAATTCAGCTTCCCGTCTTTTAATGTATGGTTGCTTCCGTCTGTATAATACTGTTGTTCTTTGTTACCGTATATACTTCTTGCCCAGCCAAATTGATAAGCCCATTTTTCTGTATTTAACGTTGAATCATTAAATTCATCACCATCTTGATAATACCAGTTAATAACAGTGTCTTTATTTATTTGCCACATACGTTGAGCAAACGAATTTGTTGTGAGTAAAACTAAAAGTATAAAAAATAAATTATTCATAATTACTCGATTATAATCTCATCAATAAAAATAAATGCATCTTCACCTTTACCTTGATGCCATTCAGGTAATTTACCAAAGTTTTTAGCAACTATTTTTACAAATTTAATCTGTTTATTGAAGATATTAATTTGCCCACCTAATTCTTGTAAGGTTATATTTTCATCCTTTGGGTCTTTTTTGTTTTTAAAGGTCATTACATGATTGTACTGCAAACCATCAACAGATGTAAATATTTCAAGTTCTGTAGGGAATAAAATCCATGAGCGCGAATCCTGCAAAAAACCGGCTTTTACACTAGTAATATCCATTAATTTATCAAGTTCCACAATAGCTTCTACATCATGCGGTTGATAACCTTGCCAATTACCCTTTTTCCAATTTACATCACCTCTAACGCCGTCAATTAATCCAATATCGCCTCCAGCAGTATATTGCGAATTATATTCATTTGTTAATTTTACTTTCCATTTATTAGGGCGTTTAAAAAATTTAGCACTTACAATTGAACTTTTACTTTTACCAAGTTGTTCATATATTTCTATATTGTAGGATTTTGTAATAATAAATGGGGTCTTGTAGGTATTGAATTTTTCTTCACCAGCAAAACGATACAAGACTTTAGACTTTTTGTTACTATTTATAAGTACAACTTTTAAAGTGTCGTTAAATATATTTGTAGTGTTTTTAAAAATTGGGGCAGAAACCAACAATGAATCTGTTATTTTAGAAATTGGTGTAATAAATAATTTTGATAAAGAATCAATAATAACTTTTTCTTTACTTGCATAAAAATTCAAATTTCCACCATTCATTAACTGTTGGTGACTAATAAAAAGCTCATTAAAATTATTTTTGTTTAAGGAGAATTGTGTACCATTTGCGTTTAATGAATTATAATCTATAGGTTTTGTTATATTCATCGTTTTGCCATTATGTAAGTTTAATTTAATATTGTTAAATTGAGGTTTTCCCAATACATAATCTGTAGAGCCAGGGCACACAGGATAAAATCCCAGCGAGCTAAATATGTACCAAGCACTCATTTGCCCGCAATCTTCATTGCCAATTAACCCATCCGGAGTATTTGTATAGAAATTATTACAAATAGTATCAACAAGTTTAACCGTTTTATTGTACTTACCTGTGTAATTATATAAGTAAGCAATATGGTGGCTTGGTTCATTTCCATGCGCGTATTGACCAATTAAACCTGTAATATCCGCTTGCGTTCGGCCTGTTGTTTTTGTAGAAGCAGAAAAAAGTTTATCGAGTTTAAATTCTAAACCACTTTTTCCACCGTGTAGTTCAATTAACGTTTCCATATCGTGCGGAACATAAAATGAATATTGCCAAGAATTACCTTCGGTAAAATTGTTGTTTACTTGTTTAGGATCAAATGGGTTTTGCCAAGCTCCATTCTTTCTTGGTCTAAAAAAAGTTATTTGTTTATCAAACAAATTTTTCCATGCTTGTGATCGGTATATGAAATTTTTATAATCATATTCTTTCCCTAAAGATTTTGCCATTTGAGCAATACACCAATCGTCATAAGCATATTCCAATGTACGCGAAACAGATTCTGATTCGTCGTCAACAGTAATCATATTGTTTTTTTTGTATGCTGCTAGCCCAAGTCTATCTTCCATAGCACTATTTTTCATAGCTTCTAATGCCTTTTCCGCATCAAATCCTTTAATCCCTTTTTGATATGCATCGGAAATAACAGAAACAGAATGGTAACCTATCATGCAATCGGTTTCGTTTGAAGCAAGTTCCCACACTGGCAGCCTTCCACCTTGTTCATATTGTGCTATAAAAGTTTTTATAAAATCTTCTGTTCGAGTTTTATCAATAAGGGTAAACAATGGGTGCAAAGCTCTATAAGTATCCCATAATGAGAAAACCGAATAATAATTATGTCCATCAGCGTTATGAATTTTAAAATCTCTTCCTCTGTAATTACCGTCTACATCATTTGAAATCGATGGGTGAATCATACAATGATACAAAGCTGTATAAAAGACGCTTAATTTATTTTTGTCTTTATCATTTACTTTAATTTTTTTTAATTCACTTTCCCAATTTTTTTCTGCTTCCTTTTTATACTTTTCAAAATCCCAATGCGGCGTTTCTTTTTCTAGGTTTTTTCTTGCCCCTTCAATACTAACATTGGAAATTCCAACTTTTACAACTATCTCTTTTCCTTCATTTCCTCGAAAGAAAAAAACTGATTTTACATTTTTACCACTGTAATAATTGTCTTTTAGTA
>CANJJP010000128.1 GCA_947474485.1 Bacteroidota bacterium
GGCTTAAGTGTGTATATATTTCGCTACTCTGTAGCTTAAATTTCACTCTATTTCAGGGTTTTACAAATGTGTAGCTACTCTGTAGCTAATTTTAGCCGCTCTTTAAACAAAAATAATGAACAATGAACCTCGATTAACGAATGATGAAGTATTTTAAGTATCAGTTATAAATCTAAAATCTACATTCGTTAATCCTTGTTCAATAATATAAAATCCCTTCCAATAATAACTTATTTCCTTCCAATTCCAAGTCGTGGAGTATATGCTAAACCAATGCTAAAAGGGATAATTCCTTTTTCACCTTTATTTTTTTCGAAAGCTTCGGATAAAGAATAAAATGCACTTATGTGTATTTGTTCCCATCCCATACGAATTGTAGGACCATATCGAATTGGATTAACTCCAAAAATATCATAGGTTCTAACTTTGCCATTTTTATCAAACAATGTTCTAAAAGTTTGAACTACATAACCAGCTTTAAAACCAATCATACACTTAAACTGATAATTAGTACGCGAACGAATACGAATTTCTAAAGGAAGTTCAACCATTTTAAAAGCAATTCTATTTACTCTATATGATTCGTTATGTTCTTCTAATGATGTAAATAATTTAGTGCCAGTAATTGAATCTGTTTTGTAAGCCAAATCAATTGGTCCGTGAATATTATGCGAACCATATCCTAAACCCCAAGCAAAACTAAAACGTGATTTTCCGATTGGATAATCAAAAAACAATTGAAAATTATAACCTCTTGATGTTGGTTTAACTTTAATACCCTTTGGTGTGCCTAACCAACCTGTATGATTTACTTCAAACACCAAGCGATCTTGTGGTGTTGGCTTATATGCATACACGCTAAACTCACTTAGTTCTTTTTTTTGCGCAAAAGAAAGTAAGGAAACACTTAGTAGTAATATAAATATGAAAATCGATTTCTTCATTTAATGCGGCAAATGTACAATTTTATTGCTTTTTAAAATCGTAATCCATGTAATCAACAAAATCGTTAACTTTAACAATAACAGATTTTACTTGAGCATCTTCATACTTAACTTTCATTTTAGTAATGCCCCATGTTTTGTAAGAATAGGTACACATAAATTCATCGTTACCCATATATTCTAATTTACCTTTTGCCATTGGATGATTAGCAAAATTAAGGACTAATTGGTTTCCTTCTTTTTTAATTTCCATATCGCCATACACTTCATTTTTGTATTTACCAACAAATAAATCAGTCTTTGGTTGCACCAAATTCTTTTGCATGGTTCTATTTTTCCAATCTCTTAATTCATCGTTTGCTTCTTTGTTTCCTGCTTCATTTCTTTTAAAGGATGCCTCGCTTAAGTTTTTGTAAGGCATATCAAAATAAGCTTGTACGATTTGCTCACGTAGGTTTAAAAACAAACCATTCACATCTGTATTTGTTAATACAACTACACCTAATTTAGCTTCTGGTATTACACAAACGGAAGTTACAAAACCATCTGCCCCGCCTGTGTGCTCATACATTACTTTTCCACCAACATCCATAATGCTCCAGCCTAAACCATACATGCTAAAGTGATTGTTTGGGTAAGCAGGGTTCCCTCCTCTTCCACCAGAAATCATATTAGGTGAACGAGTTAATGCTAACGCTTTATAAGGAACAACTTGTTTTCCTTCAAACTTACCAGAGTCTAATTGACAAAGCACCCAATTACTTAAATCCTTAACACAAGAGTTAATAGATGCTGCTGGGCCAATATTATCAACATTAGCATAATCTAACGCTTCCATTTTATCTAAAATGATTGTGTAAGGTTTTGCAGCATTTTTATCTGCAACAATGTATTTATGTTGAGTAGAACTTCTTTCCATTTTTAATGGAACAAAGAAATTGTATTTAATAAAATCGTCCCAAGTAGTATCTGTAACTGTTGGAATTACTTCTCCTGCAGCTAAGAATGCCGAATTACAATATCCGTATTTGTAACGGAAAGAATTTACAGGTGTAACATTACGCATAGCTTCAATAACCTGTTTGCGGGTAAGATTACAATTCCAGTTTAAGAAATCACTTTGAAAAGTTTGGAAACCAATGCGGTGACAAAGTAAATCTCTAACTGTAGTTTGTTCGCTTGCATACTTTTCTTTTAACGAAAAGTATGGTAACCACTTCGTTGCCTTATCATCTAATGAAAGTTTTTTTCGAACATCTAACATGGCGATAGCTGTACCTGTAAATGCTTTTGAGTTAGAAGCTATTTGAAACAAAGTATTTTCATCTACTTTTGTTTTTCCATTTAACTCGGTTGTTCCGTATCCTTTACAAGCTACGATTTTCCCATCTTTAACAATAGCAACCGATACAGCAGGAATCTGCCATCTTTTCATTTCGCGGTTGATATAAGCATCTAAACTATCTTTAACGAAAGCTGGTTGTGCAATTGAAACCGAAGCTGCTACTGCAAATATTACTGATAACGTTTTTTTCATAATATTCTTAATTATACATTCTTAATTTTTAATTTCTTTTATCTAACCCCCACATTAATTTATCACGTAAGGTTTTAAAGAAATCCTGTGTTTCTAAACTAACTAAGTTAAAAGTAAAATTTGCCTTCCTTAGTTTTATTTCAAATGTATTATCGATGGTTGCATGACGAGAATCTAATGACAATAAGTATTCAGGACTTCTTCCATGCACCATTAAACTAACTTCACTATTACTAGAAATAATAATTGGGCGTACGTTTAGGTTGTGAGGGGCAATAGGTGTAATTACAAAATTTTCAGCATCTGGAACCATAATAGGCCCACCACAACTCAAAGAGTATGCTGTAGAACCAGTTGGTGTAGATACAATTAAACCATCTGCCCAATAAGAATTTAGGAATGATCCATTTATACTTGCATCAATACTAATCATGGAAGATGAATCTTTCTTAAGAATAGTAAGTTCATTTACTGCCCATTTTAAATCACCAAATAATCCGCTTGGAGTTTCTAACTCAATAAGTGAACGTTTGTCTAATTTAAATTTGTTAGCAAGTAAACAATTTATTGCCACACTAAAATCTCCTTTATAAACGCTTGCCAAAAAACCTAATCTTCCAGTGTTTACACCCAGAACAGGAATTCCAGAATCTCTTACTAAATCAAGTGTTTCAAGTATTGTACCATCGCCACCAAGTGAGATTATATAATCAACTTTACCTTTAATACATTTGTGTGAATTGTAAGTTGGTATCTCTAAATTAAATTGAAATTCCTTTTTTAAAAACGCATAATAACTATCGTGGATAATTAACTGTACATTTTCTTTATTCAATTTAGTACTAAGTGTTTTTACATAATCAGCATGATTATCTTTTACACATCTTGCATATAAGGCTATAGTCATTTTACAAAATTATAAAGGAGCACTAAAATGTAGAAAAATTCCCTTTTCTTTCATTCTATTCATTGATGCTTCCACTCTTAAAACATAATCATAATAAGTAACGAAACTTAATCCTATTCCAGCTCCTCCAAGCCAAGAATTAGATAACGGGTTATCATTGTAAAATACTTTATCTTGCACAAAAGCTGCATCAGCATGCGCAGAAGCATAAATTGAGTATGGAATTTGATTGAACTTTTCGAAACGCTTTGTAGGTAGTTTTACTACCCGCGGTTTTACTAATTGGTAACTAACATTTGTTTTAAACATGGCGTAGGTTTGTCCATCTACTACATAATATTCATAACCTCTTACAAAATCATGGTAACCTAAAGCGCGATTAAAGTAGTAACCTCCAGTGTTTATCAACTTGTATCTAACACGCAAAGCAGTGCCAACAAATGTTCGTTTTAATGGACTCCAATAATTTTTAACAACTGCATCAACCGTAAAATTATCAACGTTTTCATTCTTCAATAAATTCAAACCATCTTTTGCAACTAAGCATTCATAATACGAGCCACGTAAAGGGAAAAATTTTGAGTCGCGATAGTCACGTTTAAAACGATATTGAATGCTTATGTAATTTGCATAATGTTGTTTGTTTCCAAAATAATCGCAATTTAATTTAGATATATCCTTTGCAACACTGCTTTCATTGTAAACTAAATCTAACAGATGTTTAGTGTACAAACCATTTCTGTATATAAACCCAAACTTAGCTTCAATTTCTTTTCGCATAAATTGGGTATAATTGCGGTTAAATTGAAGCTTGTTGCCATAAGTAAGATAAGCAACTTCGTTGTTTCGTTGAAAACTATAACCAGCATTTACACCCAATGTTTGTTTTTTGTTTATGAATGGAATGCGATAATTAAATCCATACAATTCAGTATAACCTTTTCTAAATTTGAGTACAGCTGATTCGTTTCTTCCTCTTACATTTTGAAAAGTTAAGTACATTCCATAGTTAGTTCGGAAAATATCTTTAGTTTCCCACCATGAGTTAAAGTTACGATCTTGTATTTCAAAAATAGGTGTAGGCCATGTGTACCAACGCTCTTTAACATCAATCGTGAAATTAATTTGACCCAAATCCTCATTTAATTGGTAAGTAATAGTTGCAAAATTAAAGAGCGAAGAATTTAATAAGTTTTGTTGAGATCGTGCAATTAGTTTTTCAACTTCTTTTAAATTCAATGAATCTCCTACTGCAAAAGTAAGTTCACGAGTAATGATGTTTGACTTGGTACGTTTATTTCCAACTAAACTAATATAATTAACTTGGTACTTAGTTTCGCCTTTAGCACTTAACAAAGATGAATAAATATGATCATCGTACTGAGAAAAAACAGGCAAAGCAAACACTACAACAAACATAAATGCTATTGCGTGTTTAAGCTTTTTTAGCTTATTAGATATTAAGAAATCTAATAAATTCATTGAATCTTCCTTTTAAATCTTCTTCAAAATCCGATTGATGATAAGATGCTTTCACATTGTAATTATAACGATAAAACGTTTGCAATATCCTGCTTAAATCTTCTTTGTTCACCTTTAAAGTAACTTCAATTTTAGTAGAATCTTCTAATGAAGAAACATACAAGCTCAATATTTTAGCGTCATTACCCTCAACAATGCCAGCAATTTGAGTTAGCGAATAATCGTTTTTAAACATCTCTAACTCAATTATTCCACCAGGTTCTTGAATAGCTGAGAAACCGGTGAATTTTTCCAATGCACTCTTGTAGGTTACAGAACCAGCAAATTTTTCTTTATCATCTAACACAGGTAATAAAGTTACATTCATACCTGTCATTAACTTTAAAGCGTCGTAAGCATGTTGAGCTTGATGAATAACAGGCTTAATAAACCGTATATTTATTTTTCCTATTTCTTCATCTGCCCCGCTGTTTGTATCCAACAAATCGCTTTCAGCAATCAAGCCAATTAGCTCGTTACCTTTAATAACAGCTAAATGATTCACTTTGAATTCTTCCATCCAATGCAAAGCCTGATCAACTGTGTCGTTATATTTTAGGGGTGGAACTTCGTCCGTTATTAAATCTGATACTAGCATAATTTTATATTCATCTAAATTTAGGCAATAATTAACTAAAGATAAAATAATCTACCTAAATTTATCCACAAATTTACTATAATTTACCGAACAAGCGCCATGACCAAACTAAGTGTAAACATCAATAAAATAGCTACTTTGCGTAATTCTCGTGGGCATAATACACCCGATGTATTAAAAACCGCTGTTGACATAGAACGCTTTGGTGGACAAGGTATTACAGTGCATCCTCGCCCAGATGAGCGCCACA
>CANJJP010000129.1 GCA_947474485.1 Bacteroidota bacterium
TCTTATTTTCTTACCGCCATTTGGTCCAGAATTAAATCCTGCAGAAAAAATGTGGGCAAAATTTAAACGAGCTTTTACAAACAAACTCTATAAATCTTTAGACGAAGTAAGTTTGTTTATGCAATCACTAACACAAAAATTAAAAACAGAAGAAACTAAAAAAACTTACGCCTTTGATTATATATTTTCCAGCAACTTTTGTACTAAAAATTAAATCATCAATAAAAATTATTTCCCTGTTGGAACAGGAGTATTATTTGTTGGAGCTCCATTTGCAGGAACTGCATTTGCATTAGCTTTACCTTTAGTTACGGAAGTGCTTGTTGGAGCACCTTCTCCATCAATTACATTTCCACTGCGAGGAGATGCAAACAATGATAATACTAAAAGTAAACCTGCTAAACCCCAAGTCGCTTTTTCTAAAAAATCACTTGTTTTTCTTACTCCCATAATTTGGTTGTTAGATGCGAAGCCGCTTGCTAAACCGCCACCTTTAGAGTTTTGAACTAATACAATTAGTACTAATAAAATACAAACTATTAAAATTAAAACTGATACAATTCCCATAACTATTTATTTTTTCAAATTTCTTAAATCTTATTTTGAGTTACTTTTCAGCTCCTGAATAAGGGATGCAAAGTAAACACTTTTTTCGGGAAATTTCAAACTTAATATTTCATAAGCTCTAATTGCCTTCGAATAATTGCCCTGAAGTGCATAAATTTTTGCAAGTGTCTCACTTACAAGGTTTTCGTCTTCAATTACACCCGTTTTAGCTTTTGTTTGCGATGAAAAAAAGTTTTTTTCTGTCTTTAATTTTGAAATCTTAGGCTCTTCGGTAATTATTTTGTCGATAATCGACTTTTTATCTGTTTTTGATAAAGAAGCTTGATTTTCCTTTGTTTCCTTCTCTTTTTCAGTTTTGATGGCTATGTCACCCTGAACTCGACGAAGGGTCGAAGCCACAGGCACTTTCTTTTCGGTTACTTGCCCCGATTTAGGAGTTTTCAGAGCATTTAACCAATCGTTAAAAGATTGCGGTTCTTTTGCTTTCTCTTCTTTAACTTCTTCTAGCTTTGGATTAATCTCTGTTACCTTTAATAAATCTTTTTCTACAAAAGCATTTACTAAATGATTTTTTACCAAATCTTCAATGCTTTCTTGCGGCCTTTCTTTTCTTACTTCAACTTTTGGCTCCTCCTGTTTTTCGGGAATAGCAGTTGATACGGTTTTCGAATTTCCTTCTGCATTTTGAGCGGTCTCAGCTTCTCTGTTTTTTTCTTTGTAAAATACTTCCCTACGTTGATGCAAAGGTAAATTACTCGTAAAAATAATTTCCTGAATAATAGCAGTTTCTTCTGCAATTACTTTTGCTTCTTCATTAGTTTCAGCAGGAATTATTTTCTCAATTTTAGTTTCAGTAGTAACTTCAACTTTACTTTCTTTTTTCGGCGCTCTAATTAATTCAAAAAGCACTTTCCTATTGTAAGTAGAAATAGAAGTGTTTTTTAATACGTCATAAAAATCGCTGTGACTAACATTGTGAAGCGCCTTTGTATAAAGGAGTTTCGACACTTGAAACAAAGGGTATTTTAAGGCAATTTTCTCCAATTCAGCAGCATGCAACTCGTTAAGTTGCGATGGATCTTTAATTGTATTTTTTAGTTGCTGAATGTTCATTACCAATTATTAAATGCTTTTTGAAAAACATCTTCTGCTATCTGTCTATTTATTTCGTCTAATGCTTCGGTTTCAATCGAAGTTAATGTTTTAGTGGCTGCATAATCATAAAAACGTTGAAAAGGCATATCGAAATTTTTCGATGCATCAAATTTATTAGAATATTTTACTTTAATGGTAACAGTTAATCTATTTAAGGCAGCTTGGTCGGTACTTTGAATAGCTACAGGTGTAATTGCGTAATCAGCAATATAACCTTCAAATTGCAAATCGCCATTTTGTTTACTTAGTGCCAAGTTGGTTTGCGACGAAACCATATCTCTTAATTTTTCAGTAAATTTTTGAGCTTCAACTGGATTTGCCATTGCCGCATTGTTTTGAAATAAAGCTACTGAAATACTTTTTGCCTCGGGCGGAATAGAAACACCTTTAAATCCATATTTCACACCTCCACATGAAACAAGGGAAACAATAATAACTATGTAAACTACTACTTTCAATATTTTGCAAAATTAAGCAATAAGCTCAATTATTATTTTAATTAATCTTATTTAATTAGTGAATTCAACTCTTTTAAATACAATTCTTTGATTGCGTTAACACTGTATTTTTCTTCTACGGTGTTTCTTGCGTTTTCGCCAATGTGTTTTCTTAACTCAGCGTCTTCTATCAACAAAGAAAGGCAATTAATCCATTCTTCTTCGCTTGAGGCAAGATAACCGTTTTCTCCATGCTCTATGATGTCATTGTTTACGCCAACGGGCGACATAATGGTTGTTACGCCACAAGCCATGTAAGATAAGCCTTTTAAGCCGCATTTACCCTTTGCCCATTCGTCATCAGGTAAAGGCATAATACCAATATCAAATGAGTTAAGCACTTTTACTTCACTCTCTGAAGCCCAAGGAATACCTTTAATACCAAGCTCTTCATTCATATAACTTTGGTCGCCCATAACAACGAACTCAACTTTATCTTGATATTTATTTTTGATTTTCGTTAAATAAGGCAATGCATATTCGAAATGCTTAATAGTAGTAATACTTCCACTCCAACCAATTGTAATTTTATCCTTATTTTTATTAAGCTTTAAAGGCTTGTGAAAATCAGTGTCTATTGTAGTAGGAACCAAGGTAACATTTGTGTTGTAGTGTTTTGCATAATTAGCTAAGTAAGCATTTCCAGCAAAAATTCTATCTGCTAAAGCTATGTTTTTGGCTGTTTTTAATGGGTTTTTAAGCCATTCAAATTTTTTGTTTCCTTCAGATGTATCCATCAACCAAATCGAGTCATCAAAATCAAAAACAAACTTAGCCTTGCTTTTTGCAATTTTTTTCTCAAAAAAAATAGAGCCAATCATTAAAGCTTCTCTTTGCACAAAAACGATGTCATATTCAGAAAAGCGAATCCAATCTCCAATTCGTTTTAAAATGGATTTTAGTAAAATCATTCCTTTTTGGAATAATTTCCCTTGGCTATAGAATACAGCATCGTCTTTTTCGGAAATAATCGGAGATTGATGGCATTCGAAACCATTTTTATTCAAAAAATCATAATATTGTTCAAAGCGGTAGCGTTGACTTGGCGACCTGTTTAAACGATGTGAGGCTATGAATAATATCTTTGGCAAAAAAGGCTCTTTTAAAGAACGTTGAAGATACCGCTTTTTTTAAAATCAGCTACGATAATCATTCATAAAATTAGTTTGCTCAAGTAATCGTTTTTGTTAATTTTGTGCACTTCAATTTTTAGACCTTTTAAAGCATGAAAATATTAGTAGCCATAAGTAACGTGCCAGACACAACCGCAAAAATTTCTTTTGCAAATGGTGATTCTGAATTTAACTCTGCAGGAGTTACCTATATTATTAATCCTTACGATGAGTGGTATGCACTTGTTCGTGCACTTGAGTTAAAGGAGGCAGGCAAAGCGAGCCAAGTAACTTTAATTCATGTTGGTTTAACTGATAGCGAAGCAACCATTCGTAAAGGATTAGCAATTGGAGCCGATGATGCTGTTCGTATTAATTCTGAAGGACCAGACGCTTTTTTTGTTGCTGATCAAATAGCAAACTATGCAAAAGCAAATGCTTACGAATTAGTTTTAGTTGGTAAAGAAACAATTAACTACAACGGTTCTTCTGTTGGAGGTATGATTGGTGGACTTACTGATTGGGCTTATGTTTCATTGGCTACAAAAATGGATGTAGATGCTGGAAAAGTAACTTTAGAACATGATATTGATGGTGGATCTCAAGTTGTTGAAGCATCTTTACCTTTAGTAGTTTCTTGTGCAAAGGGAATGGCTGAGCAACGTATTCCAAATATGCGTGGTATTATGGCTGCTCGTACTAAACCAATTACTGTTGTTGAAGCAAGTGCAGGAGATAAACTAACAAATGTAAAATCATTTATATTAGCTAAAGGCAGAACGGATTGTAAGTTTATTGATGAAAACAATGTTGACGAATTAGTTCAATTATTGCACACAGAAGCGAAGGTTATTTAATTAAGTTTAAATTTTAAAAAGAAAATCATGTCAGTTTTAATATATACAGAGGTTAACAAAGGAAAAGTTAAAAAAGCTTCTTTAGAGTGTGTTAACTACGGAGCAAAAATCGCTCAATTATTAGGTACTACTGCAACTGCAATTGTAGTTAATGCAGATGCGGCTCAGTTAGAAGAAATTGGTAAAGCAGGAGCTAATAAAATACTTTCAGTAAAAAATGATGCAATTGGAAACGATAGTATTTTAATTACTGCAATGGTTGAACAAGCTGCAAAAGCTGAAGGTTCAAAAGTTATTGTATTTGCATTTGATGTAAACGGTAAAGCAGTTGCCCCGCGTTTATCTGCTAAATTAAGAGCAGGTTTAGTTGCAGGTGCAGTTGATTATCCATCAGTAAACGGCGCAGCTTTAGAGGTTAAGAAAAATGTTTTCTCGGGTAAAGCAATTGCTTTATACTCTATTAATAGTGATGTAAAAGTTATTTCATTACTTCCAAATTCATTCCCAATTGTTTTAGGTGAAAATGCGGCTACAGTTGCTGATTTCAGCGCTGATTTATCTGCTGTTGCTTCTAAAATTGTTGTGAAAGAAGTAAAATCAACTTCATCAGGAACTTCAGTTCCATTACCAGAGGCAGAATTAGTTGTTTCTGCAGGTCGTGGAATGAAAGGCCCAGAAAATTGGGGTATGGTTGAAGATTTAGCAAACGTAATCGGGGCAACTACCGCTTGTTCTCGTCCGGTAGCAGATATGCATTGGAGACCACATCATGAGCACGTTGGGCAAACAGGTGTTGCAATTCGTCCTAACTTATATATTGCTATTGGTATTTCGGGAGCAATTCAACATTTAGCGGGTGTAAATGGTAGCAAAACAATTGTTGTTATTAATAGCGACAAGGAAGCTCCTTTCTTTAAATCTGCAGATTACGGTATTGTAGGAGATGCTTTTACAATTCTTCCAAAATTAACAGAAGCAATTAAAAAATTAAAAGCGAACGCTAACTAAGTTGTAATTTTTACTACTTTAGTTCCCTTGTCTACATGAAAAAAGTTAGGTTAGATATCGTTGGTTTGAGCTATAGTCAAACACAAACAGGTGCATACGCATTGGTGCTTGGCGAAAGCGGTGGAAAACGAAGATTACCTATTATTATTGGTGGTTTCGAGGCTCAGGCAATTGCTATTGAGCTCGAAAAAATGACTCCTAGTCGCCCTTTAACACACGATTTATTTAAAACATTTGCCGAAACTTTTGAAATAGCTGTAACAGAAGTTGTTATTTATAATTTAGTGGAAGGTATATTTTACGCTAAAATTATTTGTAGTAATGGCGCGTTGGAGCAAGAGATTGATGCTAGAACAAGCGATGCTATTGCTTTAGCAGTTCGATTTAATTGCCCAATTTCAACATATGAATTCATTCTTTCTTCCGCAGGTATCGTACTTGAAGATGATAGAGCAAATAATCCTACAGCGTCTTTAGACGAAGAATCAGCCGAAGAACAAGTGGATATTTCTACTTTAACATCAGGAGGAGATGGACA
>CANJJP010000130.1 GCA_947474485.1 Bacteroidota bacterium
AAACAATATTTCATCAATTTCATATTTAGAAACCAATTCGGCAATTGCTTCCATATCTTTCATCAACACATCCACATCATTTCCATCTACTTCAATTAAAAGATGCGCTTGTATATCATCTGCTATTTTTACTACGGATGATTCAACATATTTACTTACCCATTCCAATGCATCACGTTCCATAAGCTCCATTGCGCTAGGAATAAATCCTGCTCTAAATACTTCACTTACTGCGCTGCAAGCCTCATCTAATGAACGAAAAGGGACAAGCATTAATAAATCATGTTTAGGTAATGGCAATAAGCGGACAATGATTTTTGTAACTATGCCTAATGTTCCTTCGCTTCCAACCATTAATTGCGTAAGGTTGTAGCCTGTTGAGTTTTTTAAGGTATTAGCACCCGTTTTAATTATTTCACCTGTAGGTAAAACAACTTCTAAATTTAAAATATAATCTTTTGTTGTTCCGTACTTCACACATTTAGGTCCGCCACTACTTTCGGCAACATTACCTCCTAACATGCAACTTCCTTTACTTGCAGGGTCGGGTGGATAAAACAAACCAATTTTAGAAACAGCTTCTTGAAATACCTGATTAATTACACCTGGTTCAACCGTCGCTTGTAAATTACGCTCATCAATTTCTAAAATCTTACTAAACTTCTCCATCGACAATAACACGCCACCATAAATAGGCAATGCTCCACCGCTTAATCCTGTTCCTGCTCCGCGCGGTGTTAAAGGTATAAAATGTTGATTGCACAGTTTTACAATTTCAGAAATTTGTTCAGGAATATTTGGTTTTACAACTACTTCGGGCATATACACTAAACGCTCTGTTTCATCACTTGCATAAGGTGTTGTTTTTTCTGCATCAGTAAAAACGTTTTCGTTGCCACAAATTGTTTGCAGTTGTTGGATGAACTCGGGTGTTATTTTATTGTATTGGAACATTTTAATTTTGTTTCTTTCTGTCAGTTCGAGCGCAGTCGAGAACTGTGCTCCTAATGTCTCGCGCTTCGTCATGCTTCGATAAACTCAGCACAGGCACTTAGCATGACGCTCGACTTGAAAAATTACAAGAGGCTGCCCTTTTGAGACAGCCTCTATTTTATTCAGTTAGAGTTAAATTACTTTTTAACAAGTACTTCATCAATCATACCGTAAGCTTTTGCTTCTTCAGCAATCATCCAGTAATCACGATCACTATCTGCCCAAACTTTATCATACGTTTGTCCGCTATGTAAAGCAATGATTTCATAAAGTTCTTTCTTTAACTTTTGAATTTCGCGCGCTGTGATTTCGATATCTGATGCTTGTCCTTCAGCTCCACCTAATGGTTGGTGAATCATAACACGAGCATGTTTTAAAGCTGTTCGTTTTCCTTTTTGCCCCGCACACATTAACACTGCACCCATTGATGCTGCCATACCTGTACAAATAGTTGCTACATCTGGTCCTACAATTTGCATTGTGTCATAAATACCTAAACCAGCATAAACAGATCCTCCTGGAGAGTTTAAGTAAATTTGAATATCCTTTTTAGCATCAACTGATTCTAAGAAAAGTAATTGTGCTTGTACAATATTTGCAACTTGGTCGTTAATTCCTGTTCCAAGGAAAATGATACGATCCATCATTAAACGCGAGAATACGTCCATTTGAGCAACGTTTAACTGACGCTCCTCGATGATGTAAGGAGTTAATGATGAAGTAATATGATTGCTGTAGCTATCATAAACAAGGCCATTGATGCCACGGTGCTTGGTAGCATATTTTCTGAATTCGTTATTGTCAAACATAGTTTTATAGTTTTTGTTGTGTTTCAAAATAACCAAACTTATACCAAAGATGCAAATCGTGTTATTAACTGCCAAAAGTTCATATCCTTAATTATTGATGGTTCCTAGTTTCTGGTTGGAAGTTGTAATGTGAAATCAATACAAAAGCCAGTAACTAGGAACTAGAAACCTGCAACCAGCAATTATTTCTTGGTTGGTATGAAAAAAACTTCCACTCTACGGTTCTTCTCTCTACCTTCAGGTGTATCGTTAGTGGCAACTGGGTATTCCTCGGCATAACCATTGGTTTGGAATTTGATTTTAGTTTTTAACGCTGGTGCTTTGGTAAGAATATACGATTTAATTGAATTAGCTCTATCAAGTGAGAGTTTTTGGTTTAACTTTTTATTTCCTGTGCTGTCAGTATGTCCGTTAATTACCACATCATAATTAGGATTTGCTTTTAATTCACTCACAATTTTGTCTAAATCTGTTTTAGCTGCAGGTTTAATTTTAGCTTCATTGGTATTGAACAAATAAAGTGCATTTAATGATAATTGTTTTGCAGATCCAATAGCTGCAACTGCATCAATATCAGCACCTGGCCATTGTTTATCTTTTGTAGTTGTTTTAGCATCAACTAGCTTAATATAAGTAAAAATTTCACCAATTTTTGTTGAATCTCCAATATCCACTAAGGCATTTCCACCACTAATTTTTCCAACATTTACCCATTTTCGTGCATCCTTCGAAACGTACAAATAGGTTTCTTCAACATATTTTCCCATCTCAAAAATATATAAATCAGGACCATCAATGTTTACCAAAGCATTGTCTGTAAAAGCAAGTAATAGTTCGCCGCCACTACCTAAGGAAACAAATCCAGTAACTTCTAACTGATTAAAATTTGGTATTCCAATAGCATCTTCAGGATTTGAGTTTGCCGCAATAGGAGCAGGGTTTCCTGTTTTGTATTCAATAACTTTATCCACAAAGGAAAGGTCGCCTAAGGGTAATTTTACTTTTCCTCCTCTACCATTATCATATTCTTTTTCTTGCGCAAAAGTTGAAATGGACAATAGTGTTATAAATAATAGTGAAGATGTTAAACGCGTCATACTGTTTTTTTTATGATAGTCAATTTGTATACCAAATAACGAATGTATTGAACATTAAGCATATTATTCTAGAATTGTTTAACATTTTATTAATAAAACTAGGATATGTTTGAGTAGGCTAGGATAAACTTATTTTTTAATTTTATTAAGCCTTAAAAAAGTGATTTATATTTGTTTGTATTTGTAAAAAATACGCTATTTTTAGGCTCTAGATGAATCTTACAGAAGAAATAAAAAAAACAATTAGAGATGTCCCTGATTTTCCTAAACTAGGAATTTTATTTAAAGATATAACTCCAATTTTTTATAATCAACAGTTGTGTAATGCAATCGTTGAGGAATCAGCAAAAAAATTGGCAGATCTTAAAGTTGATGCAATTGTTGGAGTAGAGAGCAGAGGTTTTTTATTTGGTTTATTACTAGCAAATAAAATGAATATTCCTTTTGTGTTGGTGCGTAAAGCTGGTAAATTGCCTTATAAAACCTTGAGCCAAGAATATTCATTAGAATACGGAACTTCAAAAATTGAGATGCATGTTGATAGTATTAAAAAAGGTTGGAACGTAGTAATTCATGACGACCTTTTAGCAACAGGTGGAACCGCAGAAGCAACTGCGCAATTGATACATCAGTTTGGAGCAAGCGTTTCGGCTTTCACTTTTATTGTAGGATTAGATTTTTTAAACGGGGCAGATAAATTAAGTAAACACTCAAACAACATACAATGTCTAGTACACTATTAAACGACACAATGACGGGAATGAATTTTCAGATGAATGAAAATCAAGTCATGATTGCGGATATGATTCGCAAATTTGGTAAAGACCATATTTATCCTAAAATGATGGAGTGGGATGAGAGCCAAGAGTTTCCAGTTGATGTATTTAAAAAACTGGGAGAATTGGGATTAATGGGAGTTTTAGTTCCAGCAGAATATGGTGGATCAGGATTTACTTATACCGAATATGTAACTGCTATTACTGAATTGGGAAAAATTTGTGGTTCAATTGCTTTGTCAATGGCAGCGCACAACTCTTTGTGCACAGGCCACATCATGGCTTTTGGTAACGACGAGCAAAAGAAAAAATATTTACCAAAACTTGCAACTGCTGAGTGGATTGGCGCTTGGGGTTTAACAGAAACAGGTACTGGTAGTGATGCTGGTGGTATGCATACTGTTGCTGTGAGAGATGGCGAGCATTATGTAATTAACGGAAGCAAAAATTTTATTACTCATGCAATTACAGGTAATGTAGCAGTAGTTATTGTTCGTACAGGAGAAAAGGGTGATAGCCATGGAATGTCTGCTTTTATAATCGAAAAAGGAACTCCAGGTTTCCGTTCGGGAAAAAAGGAAAACAAATTAGGTATGCGCGCTTCTGAAACGGCAGAATTAATTTTCGAAAATTGCCGCGTACACGAAAGTCAAATGTTAGGCAAAGAGGGTGATGGCTTTATTCAAGCTATGAAAGTATTAGATGGTGGTCGTATTTCAATTGCATCTTTATCTTTAGGTATTGCAAAAGGAGCTTACGAGTGCGCTTTAAAATATTCGAAAGAAAGAACACAATTTGGAAAGGCAATTTCTCAATTTCAAGGTATTGCATTTAAGTTAGCTGATATGGCTACAGAAATTGAGGCAGCTGAATTATTAACTTTCAAAGCTGCCGATATGAAAAATCGTGGTGAGAAAATTACTAAAGAAGGAGCTTTTGCAAAATACTATGCTTCTGAAGTATGTGTTAGAGTTGCTAACGATGCAGTTCAAATTTTTGGTGGATATGGTTATACAAAAGATTTCCCTGCCGAAAAATATTACAGAGACAGTAAATTATGTACTATCGGTGAAGGAACCAGCGAAATTCAAAAGCTGGTAATTTCTCGAGAGTTATTAAAAGATTAAGATAAAAAGAGGCGAATTTTTCGCCTCTTTTTTTTATAAATCTCTCGTCCTGAAATAGGTTGTCACCTAAGCAACTTAAAAGATGGAAAAACGAACAGAGCACAAAAAGAAACGTAGTCAGCGAGATTACAGTTTAGCCTTTAAATTACAGTTAGTAGGAGAATTAGAAAGAGGGGAACTTAATTTTTCTCAAGCTAATAAAAAGTACGGTATACAAGGACACACAACAGTTTCTAAATGGTTAAGAAAATATAGTACCTTAGAGACACCTGCTGAATTTAAAAAAATGTCGGAAGAAAAAGAATTTATCATTGGCGGAAAACTAAATCCTAAAATTAAGGCAAAAGAAATTACGAATTGGCTCAAAGAAGAATTTGAATTAGGACACGGACACGCAATGGCAATTTATGCAACATTCAAAGGAAAATTCGAATGACAAGAAAAACAACGAAAGGCTAACAGCAGTTTGGCAAAATGGCGGGTTTAGTGCTAAATTGAACATTCGGTTTTCAAATAAACATGAGTGCTAAATTTAAATTAAGTGCTCATAGCCATATCCTTATTCAATATTTAAAACGTAAGCAGTAACAAAAACAGACAACAAAACATGAACAAAACGACATTGACTATTTTAGTTTTAGCACTTACAACAATTTGCTGCGGACAGTCCAGCCAAACCAAATACTTTACTAGTGAATGGTTGGCAAAGGAAGTCCCAGAAAACAAAGCAAAATTTTCGCAGACAATTACCCAAAATACAGACGGGACAACTACGACAGACATCAAGAACCTTACTAAGAATGAAATTGTACGAAGCGAAACATTTAAAGGTAATGAACCTTATGGAATTTGGAAATTTCATGAGGATAAAGGCTTTAAAACCATAGACTATAACTTCCCTTTGATCTATTCAG
>CANJJP010000131.1 GCA_947474485.1 Bacteroidota bacterium
GTAATCGTTTTGCAAGTTAAGATTGATTCGTTTTAATTCTTCTTCTTGCTTTTCCAATTCATCTAATTGAGCAGAAAGTTTTTCTTGCTCCAATTGCATCATTGCTTTACCAACTTCGTGCTTGTCGCCCGCCGAGCTTTTAGATTCATCGTTGCCTGCTTCCATTGCATCCACAAGCGCATCGGCAATAATATCAATTTTTGATTTAATGCTTTCGAGGCAAGCATCGTAAACTGCTAATTTAAATTGAGTGTTCATTTATTCAGAAGATGGTGGAATTGCATTAACATTAAAATCTGCTTCATCTTCCTCGTCAACAACAGCATTACTCTCTTCAATTTCTTTACGAGAGATAACATTGGAAAGGGAAATTAAAATAGCAGGTAACAAAATTAAATTAGTACACATAGATACTAAAAGCGTTAATGAAATTAAAACTCCTAAAGCAACTGTTCCGCCAAAGCTCGACCAAATAAAGATAGAGAATCCACTAAATAAAATAATGGCTGTGTAAACCATACTTACTCCTAAATCTTTCACGCAAATAGAGATAGCTTCGGACACACTTGCCTTTTTATTGTTCTTTAATTCCTGACGATAACGTGTAAGGAAATAAATCGTTCCATCGGAGGCAATACCAAATGCAATACTAAAAATTAAAATAGTTGAAGGTTTAAAACGTATATCTAAAAAGCCCATGATACCTGCAGTAATTACCAATGGGATTAAACATGGCAATTTAGACAATACAATAATTTTCCAAGAACGGAACAATGCTAAACCAACTAATGCAATTAAAATAATTTCGATTAATAAACTCTCAATTAAGTTATCTAACAAATAATCGTTTCCTTTTAAGAAAGTTAAACTATGCCCAGTTAGCGAAACATCAGCATTCGTTTCTTTAAAAATAGAATCTATTTTAGGGCGAAGCTCTGCAACCAATTCTTTGGTTTTTTGAGAGCCAATGTCTTTCATACGGTAACTTAAACGCGTTACTTGTTTTGCAGTATCAATGTAAGCCTTAAATTTATTTTCTTTTCCTTTTACAGTTCCCGAAAAATCACTTAGTTTTTTAAGTTCACCAATACTCGGAATCATGTAGTATTTTTGATCTCCACCGCGGTAAGCTTGGTAAGAAAACTTAATTCCCTCAGCAATAGAAAGCGAGCCTGAAAAATCATCGTACTTTGCAATTAGCTTTTGTAATGATTTTATCTTGTAGATAATTTTTGCGTTATCGGCAAAAACTCCGTTTGGTTTTTTAGTGTCAATGGTAATTTCGAAAGGCAAAATCCCGTTGAAATTAGCTTCAAAAAATTTTAAATCTCTAAATACTTTTTCTTTTTCTGGCAAGTCGTCAACAACAAATCCAACTACACTCATTTGCGACATTCCCCAAAAACCAATACCTGTAATTACAGTGGTAACAATATAAATTTGTTTACGCTTGTGCTGAATAAGATTATCGATTAATCCTATAAACCAAGAAATACGTTTTGCTTCAACATGTTTAGTATGCTTTGCTTTTGGCTCGGGTAAATAACTTAAAATGATTGGTATCATTACCAATGTAATCAAATAAGTAACCACCACATTAACTGCCGAAACCAAACCAAACTCAACAAGCAATTCGGTATTAGTAAAATAAAGAACCGCGAAACCAATTGCTGTTGTAATGTTTGCAAGGAACAAAGTAATTGCCATGGTTTCTATCATGCGCGAAATACCTTTTATTTTATTGTTGTGCTTTAAATATTCTTTATGGTATCTATTAATAAAGAAAATACAATTTGGAATACCAATTACAATAATCAATGGCGGTAATAATCCAGAAAGAATAGTGATTTTGTAGCCCATCAAATGCATAATACCCAATGCCCAAACTACGCCAACAATTACAACTAATAAAGAAAATATTACTGTTGAAAACGAACGGAAGAAAAACCACAATACAAGTGCTGTTACTAAAATTGCTAACAATGAAAACAACTTCATTTCGCCCGAAACCTTTTTCATTACCGCCGAACGAATGTAAGGCATGCCCGAATAATGAACCTCTGTTTTATGTTTTACTGAAAAGCTATCGCAAATAGCTTCAATTTCCTCAACAATACCTATACGACGAGAAGAGTTAAGTTCTTTATCATCAAAAGTAATGGCTAGTAAAGTGGATTGTTTTTCTTGATTATAAATTACTCCTTCGTAAAATGGCAAAGAATTAATAGTCTCTTTAAGCTGGGCAACTTCGTCTGTACTTAAATTATCTTTAGTAATAAGAGGAACAACGTTAAACTTTTCAAGGGAATCGTCGAACTCCATATTATAGGCACTTCCTAAGGAAAGCACTTCTTTAATTCCTTGTACCTTTTTAATTTCTTTGGTAATCTTTATCCAATCATTAAATAATGCTGGTTCAAAAACATCTTTTGGTTGAATACCAACTGCCATTACATTTCCATCTTCACCAAAATTTTTCTTAAACTCTTGATAAGCTATAAATGAAGAATCATCGGGCGGTAATATTTTAGCGAAATTGTATGATAGTTCAACCTTCGTTGCCTGGTAGCCAAAAAAAACGGTAAGCATTAAAACTACAGAAATGTATGCAATTCTGTTACGTAATAATGACTTGGTTAATGCTTTCCACATAATGCGCTAAAAAAGCCCGAAGATACAGAAAATTCGAATACGATAAAGTGTATAATTTGTGAGTATTTTTTGGCGAAAGCTTAACATTTATTAGGACTTGCGCCCTTTTTTTTCTTACTTTGTCGCTTTAAAATTTGTCCTAAAAAACAAAAAAATTAATCTAGTTTTAATTATGAAGGTAGGTATTCCATCGGAAATTTCTCCAAACGAATTAAGGGTTGCAGCAACTCCCAAAACCGTTAAACGACTACAAAAACAAGGGTTTGAAGTTTACATTCAGCAAGGCGCAGGTGTAAAAGCAAATTTTTCGGATAAAGATTTTGAAGAAGCAGGTGCTAAATTAGTTGGTACAGCTGCCGAAATTTATGGCAATTCTGACATTGTTCTAAAGGTGAAAGAGCCTGCAATGGAAGAAGTGGATATGATGAAAGAAGGTTTGGTAATGCTTAGTTACCTATGGCCTGCTCAAAATCAGCCATTACTTCAAAAATTAGCAGATAAAAAAGTGAATGCTGTTGCAATGGATGCGATACCTCGTATTTCAAGAGCGCAAAAAATGGATGTATTGTCGTCGATGGCAAACATTGCTGGATATAGAGCAGTTATTGAAGGTTCGTTCCATTTCGGACGATTTTTAAATGGGCAAATTACTGCTGCTGGTAAAGTAGATCCTGCAAAAGTATTGGTTATTGGTGCTGGTGTAGCTGGTTTAGCTTCTATTGGCGCTGCCAACTCATTAGGTGCAATTGTTAGAGCTTTTGATACGCGTAAAGAGGTTGCAGAACAAATCGAATCGATGGGTGCGCAATTTCTAACTGTTGAAATTGAAGAAGACGGGGCAACTGCATCGGGTTACTCAAAAGAAATGAGTAAGGAGTTTATTGAAGCAGAAATGAAATTGTTTTTAGAACAAGCTAAGGAAGTTGATATTGTAATTACAACTGCACAAATACCTGGCAGACCAGCTCCTAAATTATGGTTAGATTATCATGTGGATGCAATGAAACCGGGTTCGGTTGTAGTGGATTTAGCTGCTTCAACAGGGGGTAACTGTGCTTACACAAAAAATGGTGAAATTTTTACAACACCAAATGGTGTTACTATAGTTGGTAAATTAAATCAATTACCAAATCAAGCTTCTCAATTATATGGTAATAATTTATGTCACTTGTTAGATGACATGGGTAAAGCAGAAAAATGGAAAATTGATATGGAAGATGCTGTTGTATCAAGAGCAATGGTTACCTATAATGGAAAAATTAATTGGCCTCCTGCTCCTCTACAGGTAAGTCCTACAGCGGGTGGTGCTAAAAAAGTTATTCCGCCAACTGCTGAAGAAACTAGAATATCAGACGCTGAAAAATCTAAAAAAGCATCTATTGCAATGTTTATACAATTAGCAGTAGTTGGTGCATTGTTATTTTTAGTTGGACGTTTTGCTCCGCCAGAATTTATTCAACATTTTACTGTGTTTGTTTTAGCAGTATTTGTTGGATGGCAATTAATTTCAAACGTATCGCATTCATTACACACGCCTTTAATGGCAGTAACAAATGCGATTAGTGGAATTATTGTAATTGGTGGTTTATTACAAACAACTGATGATATGACAAGCATTATGACCATACTTGCATTCATTGCAATTTTGGTTGCTAGTATAAATATTGTTGGTGGTTTTGTGGTTACACATCGTATGTTGAAAATGTTTAAAAAATAATGGTCTTGTTGCCCTTCGCCGCCCTTCGTCGCCCTTCGTCAGGCTCAGGGTGACTTAGGGTTTTAAAAATATGTTCAACAAAAGAAAAAAAAATTAAAGAGATAAAATAGAAATTATGTTTATAGAAAAAGAAATACAAACAGCAGCGTACTTATTTGCAAGTATACTGTTTATATTAAGTTTAGGAAGTTTGTCCTCACAAGAATCTGCAAAGCGCGGTGTGTTTTATGGCATCATTGGTATGGCCATTGCTATCTTAGCAACGGTATTTGGCCAAGGTGTTGCAGGACAAATTTACATTGTTGTTGCAATTGCAATTGCATCGGTAATTGGTTTATTACTTGCTCGCAAAGTAGAGATGACCTCCATGCCGCAATTAGTTGCTATCCTGCATAGTTTTGTTGGATTAGCTGCTGTGTTAGTGGGTTTTGGTTCTTACTTAGATCCTAAAACACAAAGTTTAACAGGCGCTGCACATACAATTCATTTAGTTGAAGTATTTATAGGAATTTTTATTGGAGCAATCACATTCACAGGTTCTATTATTGCTTGGGGAAAATTAGATGGCAAAGTGCCTTCTAAACCTTGGAGTTTTAAAGGACTTCAAGCAATGAATTTAATATTGTTATTAGCAAGTGTTGTGCTTGGAGTTTTCTTTTGCAAAGCAGAAGGAACAAGTGGAATGTTGTACTTAGGAATTATGACTGCAATTGCATCATTTATTGGAGTTGTTTTAGTTATGGCAATTGGTGGTGGAGATATGCCAGTTGTAGTTAGTATGCTTAACTCATACTCTGGTTGGGCCGCATCAGCTGCTGGTTTTATGTTAGGAAACGATTTACTAATTGTAACAGGAGCATTAGTTGGTAGCTCGGGTGCAATTCTTTCGATGCACATGTGTCATGCAATGAATCGCTCTTTTTTCTCAGTTATTTTTGCAAGTGGTGGTGGTAATGGTTCAGGTGGAGAGAAAAAAGCAATTGAAGGAGAAGTAACAGCATTAAATCATGAAGAAGTTGCAACACTTTTAAAAGAAGCTAAATCTGTTGTGATTGTACCAGGTTATGGCATGGCTGTTGCTAAAGCGCAATACCCGATTTACGATATGGTACAAACATTACGTAAGGCGGGAAAAAATGTACGCTTTGCAATTCATCCTGTTGCAGGGCGTTTACCGGGCCACATGAATGTATTATTAGCAGAAGCAAATGTGCCTTATGATATTGTATTAGAGATGGACGAAATAAACGAGGACATGCCTAACACAGATGTTGTAA
>CANJJP010000132.1 GCA_947474485.1 Bacteroidota bacterium
AAGCTCATCCATTTGGTTATTATTTAAAGCGGGGCATAGCAATTATTTGTATTGCAGCTTGTATCGATATGTTACTTTGGGACGCAGTTCCCTGTTCTACTTTTGATGTATTGTATATTATTGGCTTATCCCTACCAATAGGAAAACTATTTTACTCATTAAACAAAGTTGCCCAGTTTTCTATCATCGCAATTTTATTTGCACTCACTCCCATTCTACAATCAAGATTCGGATACATTGCAACGCCAGTAGAACCCGAATTAAAATTATTTACAACCGAAGGTTTTCAAGGGGCAATAGTTTGGAAACAATTTTTAGTTGATGGTTGGTTCCCTTTATTTCCATGGCTTGGAGTTTCGTTGCTGGGAATGTTAGTGGGCAAATATCGTTGCGAAACTGAAATTAAAAAAGCAAACGCAACCTACAGTATTTTAGGTTTATTAGTTTTTGTTAGCGGACTTATTTCTTGGATAATCATTAACCCAACATTAATGGAACGCGAAGGCTACAGCGAATTATTCTACCCGCCTACTCTTATGTTTTTCATGGCCTTTTTGGGAGGGATTATTTTATTGCTTGGAACAATTTATAGCGTAAGAGAAAACAAAATACTTAAAGTACTTTGTGTGCTCGGGCGCTCGTCATTGCTCATATACATTTTACATACAACTTTTGATGTGTTTATTTTTCACAAATACTTTGGAAAGCATTCACTAATGCCATTTGCAGGACTTTACTTGATTCACATTACAACGCTTTGGATAATTGCTTACCTTGTTCAAAAAACAACCAAAGGAAAAAAACTACCATTTTTACTTTCGCTCGTTTTAGGCGGCTAATACAATACAACCATGATGGATTTAAAAAATAAACTCAGTCACTTTTTAGAGAAAAAGTTAATTGAAGAAATTATTTCTGAAGGAAAAGTGATGAACTTTAAAGAAGGCGAAGTTATAATGGATTACGGAAAACGCGTGAAATTTATGCCCCTAATTTTAAGTGGCTCGGTTAGAGTTATGCGCAGAGATGAAGAAGACAGAGAAATTTTATTATACTACTTAAGCTCAAACGAAAGCTGCGCAATGGCTTATGCTTGTTGCATGGAAGACAAAAAAAGTGAGGTAAAAGCTATTGCTGAAGAAAATGTTGAAATCATTGGCATTCCTCACGAAAAATTGGACGAGTGGTTGGTAAAATACCCAAGCTGGAAAAGTTACATATTCAATAGTTTTACTCAACGTTTTAACGAATTATTAAAATCATTAGAAAGTATTGCTTTCCATAAATTAGATGAACGATTGATAAAATACTTAAAGAAAAAGGTAAAACTTTCTGGCAAAACATCTATTCCCTTATCGCACAACCAAATTGCTGAAGAAATGGGTACAAGCAGAGTTGTTATCTCTCGTTTACTAAAACAATTAGAAAACGAAAAGAAATTGGTTCTTTATAGAAATGAAATTAAGTTATTGAGCAGTTTCTAAATTTTAGAATCAAGACAACAAGACACAAGAGTCATGACTGATTTCGTTAGACTAAATCTTAGTGGCTCTTAGTTTACTTAGTGACTTAGTGGTAAAAAACTACATTGCATCATAATCAACTACCAACTTATTAGTTAATGGATGAGCTTGGCAAGTAAGGATAAAACCTTCTTCTACTTCGCTATCAGTTAATGCGAAATTAGCATCCATCTTTGCTTTTCCTTCAATTATTTTTGCGCGGCATGTACAACAAACAGCACCTTTACAGCTATATGGAGCATCAACACCTGCATTTAAAGAAGCATCTAATATATTTTTACCAGTAGTAGATAATTTAAACTTAGTTTCAACACCGTACTGAATAACAGTAACCTCTGCATCTGTTACATTTCCTCCAACCGAATTTCCTTCGGCAGCAGCAACAGCTTCAATTACAGCAGAGAAATATTCGATGTGAATTCTATCCGCATTAGCTTTCAATCTTTCTAAACCACCTTTTACACCTTCCATCATCGGTGCAGGACCACAAATAAAATATTCATTATCCAAGTTCATCCCAATATGATTTTCTGCTAATGCAACTACTTTATCAGGAGTAATGTAACCTTTGTACAAATCAGCCATTTCAGCCTTTGGAGCATCATAGATGTAAACAACCTTTAAATTATCTTTATGTTGTTCAGCCAATTTTTCAATTTCTGATTTAAAAATCACACAATCTTCATTTCTATTTGCGTAAATCAAAGTAATAGTACTTTGTTTCTCGATATATAAAACAGATTTTAAAATGCTCATCATTGGTGTAATTCCGCTACCACCAGCAAACAAAACGTAATTCTTTTTATTTGCTCCTGATAAAATAGAATGAAAATTACCCATTGGCGTCATAACTTCTAAAACATCACCAACCTTCATGCTTCTATTAATAAGCGTTGAGCCTTTTCCGCCTTCCACTTCTTTAACCGCAATACGCAAGTCCTTTTCGCTGTAAGGTGAAGTACAAATTGAATACGAACGACGAATTTCTTCACCATTTACATTTAGTTTTAAGGTAAGGTATTGCCCTTGTTTGTATTGATAATCAACTGCTAAGGTAACAGGAACATCAAATGATATAGATACTGCGTCAGAAGTCTCTCTTCTAACATCTTTTACTTTTAATTGGTTGAATTGTGCCATTTTCTTGAAAATTGTATGCAAAAATAGTAAAATAGCAGCAACCAGCAATTTTTAGTAATTTTGCACCATGGAAAGTGTAAGACAAAGCAAAGTAAACAGATTATTACAAAAAGAATTAGCGGAGATATTTAGAAGTGAAGCCAAGACTTTATTTAATGACGCATTCATTTCTGTAACGCAGGTAAGGGTGAGTCCAGACCTTAGCTTTGCAAAAATTTACTTAAGTATCTTAAAACCAAAGGATACTAAAAAAGCATTGGCATTGGTAAAAACACAACAATTTGCTGTAAAAAAGATATTGGTTGCCAAAATCAGAAACCAATTTAAGGTAATGCCCGAATTAAATTTCTTTATTGATGATTCATTAGACTATGCAGACCGCATTGATCAATTATTAAAATAAATTGAATCTTTCCTTATACATAGCAAAGCGTTACATCGTTTCTAAAAAATCAACGAACGCAATTTCTATTATTTCTTGGATTTCTGTTGTTGCTATTGCTGTTGGAACAGCTGCTTTAATTATTGTATTAAGCGGAATGAACGGCTTAACAGGATTAGTACAAGGCTTATATAATTCATTCGACAGCGATTTAGAAGTAAAAGCAGTGAAAGGAAAATCCTTTGTAATGACTGAAGACTTAAACAAAAAAATTAAAGTCATCAATGGCATTCAGGATGTTGCTTATTGTATTGAAGATAAAGCACTTTTAAAATTTGATGAAAAGCAAACCATTGTAACCATCAAAGGTGTAAGCAAACAATTTGAAGGCATTACTCGCTTTGATACATTAATTTACGAAGGGAAATATACTTTAAGACAAGATAATGCCTATTACGGAATACTAGGAAAAGGTGTAGCATTTAGATTAGGAGTAAGCGTTACAGATATTTTTGATCCAATAACATTATACAGCCCAAAGCGGGGCAAGAGCAAAAGTTTTAATCCTGAGGAAGCTTTTAACGAATACAAAATTTATCCTTCTGCCTTATTTAGTATTAACGATGAATTTGATTTTAAATATGCATTAGTTGATATTGATTTAGCAAAACAACTATTTGACTACACTGACAATGAAATAAGTTCACTTGAAATACAATGTACACCAGGTGCTAACTTAGAGCAAACACAGGCTGAACTAATAAAGGTTATTGGAAACAATTATGTTGTGAAAAACCGCTTTCAGCAAAACGAAATGCTTTTTAAAACCCTGCAATCAGAAAAGCTTTGGACATTTATTATTTTAGTTTTCATATTAATCGTTGCCACCTTCAATATTATTGGCGCACTTACTATGCTAATTATTGAAAAGAAAAAAGACATTGTAATTCTAAATCATTTAGGTGCGGATACAAAACTGATTCGCAATATATTTATGATGGAAGGATTTTTAATTACTGTTATAGGCGCTGTAATTGGTTTGGTATTAGGAAGCACATTATGTTGGCTACAAATACAATTCGGTTTCATTCGTTTTGATGAAGGTTATGTAGTAGAAGCATATCCTGTAAAAGTAATGTGGCAAGATTTTGCAGCTATTATTGGAGTAGTAATGTTAATAGGCTTTTTCGCAGCTTGGTATCCTGTTAGGATATTTACTAATAAAAGTTTGAGTAAGGAATTGGTGGAGTAATTAATCCCTAAAATTCCAATTTAAACCAAAACGAAAGGCTCTATCACGTTGATAATAGTTTTGAAGCAAATAAAAATTAGCTCCACTAAAGCCTTGATTTAGATGTTCAGTTCTAAAGAAAAAACTTACTTCTTTAAATCGTAGAGTAAAGAATACATCGGCAAAAATATAATTGCCACCTTGATTTGTCCCATTATTCATAACAAAGGAGTTTAAAGCGGGATTGTATTCAATAAGATTAATTTCTCCAATGTACTCGCCCTGAACACCGGCTTGTAAAATCATTCCATTATTTTTTACATGATGCTGATAGTACAATTGATGTTGAGTATAAATACTTGGTAATGCCCAAGCATTGGAATTAGATGATTGATAATTCAATTTATTCACAAGATAAAAACGAAACAATTTAAATGTATGATTTAGATATAATCTTAATGCAGTCACAGAAGGATTTAATTGAGTTGGTAGATTGTTTACATCTAATACCATAATTTTACTTTGCATATTTACACAAGCACCAATTTGCAAACGTAACTTCTGCGAAGCAACATTTGCATCAACTAAATTACTTTGGTTTGCATTAAATTGATTAGACCAATAGTAATTATTAGAATTAAAATATTTAAAAAACAAATCCTGACTACGTTGTTCCGATTGTAATTTAAGAGCGATACTAGATTTTAAAAAATTCAATTTATACTTTAGATCTAATACAGCTTTGTAATTTCCAGAATTAAATCCACTTACTATATAATTGAATTTTTGCTTCACAATTAAATTTGAATCTCTCGACATCCATGCTAATTGCTGGTCTATAATGGCTGATTCGTAAACACGTGAAGTATCCATATCAGCAAAGCGACTTATATCATACTTTGCACCAATGTTTGCAGAAAATCGCTTAGCAACAAAACTATATCCAGCGGTTGGGACGAACTTTGAAAAACGAACCGAATCGTGGGTTACAAATTGATTTTGATAAGCTGTGTCATAAAAAACTACCGAGGCATCATCCGTATATTCTGTTTTTATAATTGAACCTGAGGCACCCAAATTTAAATAATGACCTTTATAAGAAAGTGAATCTTTATTTAGTCTAAAAAATAATCTCGCTTCACCTGTCATCATATTATAATCGCGCTTAGCAGATTTAAGGAATACAGGTAGCAAAACTTTATTTATTAGTGCATCTTCTACAATGCTTGTATCACTTTTTAAACCGCCATTTTCAGCGTGTTTAAACCGATCGAAAGAAAACTTTGCTAAATACCCTACTCTACTCTTTTTACTTAAATAATGAGAAGAAAA
>CANJJP010000133.1 GCA_947474485.1 Bacteroidota bacterium
TCTGATTTAGGAGGTTGGTACTCTTCAGTTTGTAAGCAGTTTAATATTTCGTCAATTCCATTCACAATTTTAGTTGGTAAAGATGGAAAGATTATTGCTAAAGGACTTCGTGGCGCAGCTTTAGATGCTAAGGTTAAAGAGATTTTAGGGTAGATAGTTAATGTGATTTATAAAGCCTCACCAAGTGAGGCTTTTTTATTTTCCTAAAACTATCTTTTCTTTATACAAATATTTCTCCTGCAAACTTTGAAATGGCCTATAAACATAATAGATGTAGCCATCTCTAATTCGAATTTTGTCGGCAGAATAATGTATGATAGAATATTTGCCTTCGTCTCTCCCTGTATTAGAATTTATGTTTTTAATGTAGCGATGTCCACTATTATCATATACTGCATATATTTTATCTTCGGTTAAATCTTTTACCATTTTGTTTTTCCACTCTTTCCAGTTTTTTGGATGATGATAAGTAATATTTACCGAATCTAATTTGTTACCGTTTTTGTCGTAATGAAAAAGAGAGTTTTTGTAATGATCAAAAACGCAAATTGTATCAGAAACAATGTACAGCGGGGCAAATAAAGGAGTGTAATACATCGATTGGGTAAAACCACTTATCATCGCAGCAGCAATGTGTTTATCTACTCCGTATTCTTGAGCAACATTACGAGCTAATAATTTATCTTTTGGTTTTAAGCTGTAATATTCAAAACGATACGCATACATTAATTCTTCGTCTTCAATAGTATGTATTTCTTTTTTTGTTGAATCTGAATAATTGTAGGAAAAATAATTAAAGAGCGGGTAATCCTTACTAAAATTACTGAATAGCAATTGAGAGTTAATGGTATCAATAACGGGTTTAACCAATGCATTGTAGTCCTCAACAGGCAATGAAGCTAAAACTAACTTATCGTTTCTTACTAATATTCTGTAAATTTTCTTTTCGGCCATTATGTTTGTATAACCCATAAAATCACGGTACAGTTCTTTTATTTTACCTGCATCTTCAGGTATGGCCAATGAGTGCAAAACTGATTGTGTTTCATCAGCTAGTTTAATGCTATGTGCATTTGTTTTTTTATCCTCGGTTAAAAGAAAATAGTTGTCCTCATAAAAATCAAAATCTAGAATACTAAAACGTTGCGAACCAAATACAGTGTCGGGTTTTTGTTTGGCACTTATATTAAATTCTTTCAATAAATATTCTTCTTTTTTTAATGATATGGAAAGTTTAATTGTGTCGTCACTTTCTTCTATCTCTAATTCTCTTACCTCTTTTTTGTAACCAACAGATGAGAATATTAAACTAACATGTTTTACTTTAGGAATAAAAAACTCAAAAACCCCTTTGTTATCTGTTTCGGTTGCAAGTGTTGAATTGTTTATACGAACAGAAATGTTTTTAAGCGCTTGTTTGCTTTCTCTGTCAAATACTTTTCCATTTATAAAAACCGATTCTTTTTGTGAAAAGCAAAGGCTTGCGAGAAGCAGCAAAAACAGTGATATATAATTTCTCGCATTCATTGTACTAATTTAATTAAAAGACGCATTGCAAATTTAATTCCATAAATATCTTAAATGTATTTGCTTATCTCTGATTTAAGGATATATTTCCATTCGCCAATTTTAATGTTGTTAAGCTCATAATCAGCAAATTTCGTTCGAATTAGGCGCGTTACTTGATAGCCATTTTTATAACACATTCTTCTAATTTGTCTATTCAACCCTTCAATTAATGTGATTTTAAATTCGCTACCGTTAATTTTATTTACTTCGCACGGAAGTGTTTTTTTACCCATAATCACTACACCTGTTCTTAAAGAGTGAAGCAACGAATCAGAAATAGGTTTGTCAACTGTAACGAGATAAATTTTACTTACTTCATGTTGTTTGAACATGAGCTTTTCATAAATTCTACCATCGTTGGTTAATAATAATAAGCCTTCAGAATCTTTGTCTAATCTACCAAGAGGAAAAAAATCTTCGTTAATATTAATTGCAGCTTTTAGATTGTTTTCAATGTTTTCGTTTAAAGTGCATTCTATTCCTCTTGGTTTATTGTATGCAATGTAAATTGCTTTTTTTGTTTCTCTAATTGGCATTTCGTTAACTACTATTTCATCGAAGGCATCAACAAAGCAGTTTTCATTAATTGCATTTCCATTTAATTTTATTTGCCCCGATATTAAAAGTGAATCAACTTGTTTATTTGAAACGCCCAAATGTTTTACTATTGCGGCTTTTAATTTATAACTGCTGCTCATATTACATTTCGTTTGCGAAAATGTTCATTGGTTTACGCTGAGGTTTTAAACTTGCTCTAAAAAATCTTTTAAGGTGTTTAATGCAAGCGTTAGGATTTTCTAAAAAGCCCATGTGCCCATCTTTATCTAAGAGTAAAATATATTTACTTTGAATTATTTCTGATTGATTTAATAAAATTTGCATTGGCAAAACAGGGTCATATCTGCCAATAATCATCATGATTGGATATTCGGCAAAATTCATTACAATATCTCTGTTTGGCCTGTCTTTCATCCCTTCTAATGAATTTACAATACCTCTTTTACTTGTTTTTAAAGCTATTTTTTGCGCAAAAGAAACTTCAGCTTTATTTTTCACTAAGTTAGATGGTGCAAATAAATTTTTAATAGTATTTTTTGTGTAAACCTTTGCGTCGGCTTTCACTAATTTAATTGCTCGTGTTCTATCGCATTTTTTCTCCTCGCTGTCAGCATAACAAGTTGAGTGAAACAAACAAATGCCTTTTAAATTATCAGGAAACAATTCTGCAAAGGCTAGTGTTGCGTAGCCGCCCATACTGTGACCTACAAGTATATATTTTTTAAGCTTTAGGCTATCCATTAAAGTTTTAACGGATTTAGCTAATAATTCCATTCTGTGCGAGTAGCCATAACAACTACTTTTGCCATGCCCAGGTAAATCAATGGTGATAATTCTGAAGTGTTTACTAAGAGCAGCTTGTGTAGTTTCCCAAATTTCTTTTGCTCCTAAAAAGCCATGTAATAAAACAATTACTCGACCTTTTCCAACATCTGTATAGCTGATTTTTTCGCCTCTAAATAAAATATTTTTTTCTTCCAATTTCATTTAAATCTTTATTTCTAAAGTTGTTTTTGTTGGCGGTATTTTTGTTGACTCTAATTTAGTTATCACCTCTGCTAAAGTATTTAAATTACTTTGCTCGATGAATGCAATGTTATACTTTTTTTTCAAATGTTTCGCTAAGTATTCCTGCTCTGTTTGCCCCGGTGTTGGAATTAAAATTATTTTCTTATTGAAGTGCATTATATCCATAATACTTGAATAACCGCTTCTGCAAATAAGTATTTCCGAACTTTCAATTAATGTTTGAAGTTCATAGGAATTAAGTAAATCAAAGTTTTCCGAGTTAGCATATAATTTTGTTGATGACGTTGTGGTCCCTCGTATAAGTGCAATGGATAGTTTTGAATTATCAAGCGTAGCCATTAATTTTTGCTCTAAAATACTTCGTTGGGGTTCTGTGCCTGATAGAAGAATGAGTATGTCGTATTTTTTCTCTTGAGTAGTGTTGTTATTAAATCTACTAAGTAAACCAATTCGTTTTGTTGGGATAGTTATTTTTTCGTTGATTGATAATTCACCGCTTAAGTTAATATTTACATCATCAGGAACCCAACATTCATTAAATTTGTTAATGAAGTTAGCATGAATATTATTTATTTTTTTTGAGAGTAGTGGCGATTGAATCGAAAGTTGATGGCCAATAAAAATTGAATGTACTTTGGTTGAATACAATCCATAACGATTATCACTAATAACAACATCTATATTTTCTTTGCTTAAAAAATCATTCAACCATTTATGCTCCGCTCTTATTTTAGATTTAAGTTTATTTAATTGACCGACAATTTTTATCCATTGTGGCAAGCGTTTCGCATATCTTACATCGTAGCTAAATAATTCAACATGTTTTATTTTTATGTGATGCTGTGAAACAAAATCAAATTGTTTTTGAGTGCCTGCAAAAATAATTTCATGTCTATGTTGTAATAGGTTTTGGATAATTGGAATGCATCGAGCTGTGTGCCCTAATCCCCAGTCGAGTGGTGCAATTAGAACTCTCTTACTCATTTAGTTTTTTAATATTTGCACGAAACCCTTTAGTTTTTTGGTTTCAATGCCTGTGTAGCGTATCATGTTTACTTCACAAATGTAATAGTAGGTTCCACTTACACATGGCAAATTGCTTTGCATATTTTTTCCATCCCAATGTATAGCAGGGTCAGTAGTTTCGAACATCAATGTTCCCCATCGGTTATAAACTTTAAGGTCAATGTCTTTCACAAATCTATTTTTTATAGGAATAAAAAAGTCATTTATACTATCGCCATTAATGGTAATGATATTTGGTAATTCATATTCAGGGCAATTATCCACACAAATTTCATTAATTATTGGGCTTTCATTTCCAAATGAATCAACAGCAGTTACTGCATAACATCCTGCAATTGAACTTGTATAGTCGGTTGTGAACGAATTAGTATTGTTAGCAAAAGAGTTGATTAATACATACTGACTATCTTTAACAGCAGTGTAGTACAAATTATAATACAATATATCATAACTGCAATTTGTAGCACCATCAGTCCAAGTAATTTGAGTAATTTGAGTGTTACAATCTCCATCCGCAGTAATACTTGGTTGGCAAGGAGCCTCTTTGTCAATTGGGGATGCGCATACTTTTTGTGACCAATTATCTAATGGACTAATTATATTAGGGTCATTATACTCGCCTTTTGATTTTACCTTATAACAATAATTTGCGCCATTTACTAAGCCAGTGTCAGTATAAGAAAGCGATGATGTACTATCTATGAGAATATAATTTAAACTAGCATTTTGTTTGTAAATGTAGTATGTGTTATTTGTCCAAGGCGTTGATGAAGTCCAGCTAAGTTCAACTCTTTTTGCAAGTCCGCTTGCTATTAATCTTAAAGAAGAAGCTTTCTGAGAACTCCCAATTAAGTTACCGTTGCTATAAAAATCAAGTTTATAGTTGTATCCATTTACTTCAGTATTTAAATTACTAATGTTACAACTTGTGTCGCTTAAGTTTAGGAAGTGTTTAAAATAAGTTTGTGTTACACTATAAACTTGTGTTGTTGGTGTTCCATTCAATCCTGTTCCTTGTAAAATTCTAAACTCGTAAGGACCAGTGTTTACTAATGTGTCCAATCCATTTGTTGTTGTGTTTTTAATAAGTGGTTTTGTCCAGCGAACAAATATTTGTCCAGCGCTTATGTCCGTTGTGTCAATGCTAACATTGGTTAATAATGGTACATCTCTTACTAATTTTACACATACATTTGATGGTGCTAAACTGTAAGATCCATCTGCAAAATAAGCTACTACAATATATGAGTAATCTATTCCTTGTATTAAATTATTATTGTCAGTAAATGAGAAGTTAGGATTGCTTACACCAATTGCATTTACTGTACCAATTTGCGAAAATCCCCAAGAGTCGGATACACCTGTTTCACAAACACTTGGATTAATTAAATCGCA
>CANJJP010000134.1 GCA_947474485.1 Bacteroidota bacterium
AGGTAAGCGGTTGTTTGCGATTGAGGATAATAGGTGCGTGCATAAGAAAGGTCATTAGTTAACTCAATATAAATTTCAGAGATCTCTCTAGGGTTGGTAATGCTGCCATTAGCCATTCCGCTTTCGATCTTTTCCCACTTATCTGCGTTTTGTTTTAAAAATGTAATTTCTTTCACCTCAAAAATTGATATGCTAAAGTGCATTTTTTTTTCGATATTAGCTACCGATTATAAAAGAAATATGGACGAGGGCATAAGAATAAATACTACCCAAAATGTATTGATTAGCTATCAGCCTGCAGGAGCAGGTGATAGGATACTTGCATCGTTACTCGATTCATTGTTTACAATTGCATACATGGTGTTAATGGCTTTTGTTGTTGGGTTTATAACTAACACGATGGATTATTCCGATCATAGGGGTATGAAAATAGGAGCTATTTATTCAATATTTTTATTGCCAGTAATGTTCTACAATTTATTAATGGAGCAATTTTTTAACGGGCAAAGTCTTGGTAAAAAAATAATGAAGATTAAAGTGTTGAAATTAGATGGTTCACAACCAAATTTTGGGGCTTACCTTGTGCGTTGGGTGTTTAGAATAGTAGATGTAATGTTATTTAATGGGTTGGTTGCTTTAATTACAGTTGCAGTAAGTGATAAGGCGCAACGCTTAGGTGATATGGCTGCGGGAACAACTGTAGTGAGCTTAAAACAAAAAGTTAGTTTGCAAAACACGATTTTATATCGTCCAAGAGTAGAACACAAAATTGTGTTTCACGAAGTAAATAAACTAAGCGATAAAGATGTTGGAATTATTAAAGAAGTATTTGAGCATTGCACAAAAAACTCCGATTATATTGGCTTAAAGCAATTGGTTATCAAAGTAAAAACTAAAATGGAAATCACCAGCTCTATGCCCGATTCACAATTTATAAAAGTGGTGTTGTTAGATTATAGTCAGTATCAATTTGAGAAATAGGCTTCGACAAGCTCAGCCTGACAAGAAGTAAAATGAAGAATGTGCAAAAGGATTTTATAATAGTTGGACAAGGAATTGCGGGTTCGGTGCTGGCATTGGAATTAATTAAGCGGGGCAAAAACATTGTTGTTATAGATAAACCTGAATTATCAACATCTTCTCGTGTTGCGGCAGGTATTTGGAATCCAGTTGTATTTAAACGACTTACAAAGAGTTGGATGATAGATGAGCTTAGTCCTTGCTTAAACGAATTTTATTCAAGCGCTGAAAAAACACTTGGAGTAAAATTTTTAGAAGAAAGGAAAATAGCTAAACTATTTACCGATGTACACGAAATTAATTTCTGGAAGAAAAAAGTAACGGAAGATATGAGCGAGTATCTTTCCGAAGAAATTTTAGAAATGCATGCTCCGCTCCAATCAAAATACTCCATTGTAAAACAAGCAGGAAACCTTGATACGGTGGCTTTTTTAAATGCTACCACTCAATATCTAAAAACAAAAGAATCCTATTTACAGGAAGTGTTTAATCATGATGAATTAAAAATAAATGTAACTGGTGTTTCATATAAAAATTTAAACGCTAACGAAATTATTTTTTGCGAAGGGCATTTAGTGAAAAACAATCCGCACTTTAATTACATTCCTTTTAAACCTGCTAAAGGCGATGTGCTTACTATTAGCTGCAAACAAATAGATATAGATTTTATCCTAAACAAAGGGATGTTTATTATGCCACTAGGCAATCACTTATTTAAATGCGGGGCAACCTATAATTGGCAAGACCTTACAGATGTTCCAAACCAGGCGGGCAAAGAAGAATTAATAGTAAAACTCAAAAAAATAATACCTTATGAGTTTGAAGTTATTAAACACGAAGCAGGCGTTCGCCCTTCAGTTATTGATAGGCGGCCTGTTATAGGAGCACATCCGTATAATGCACAAATAAAAATATTTAACGGACTAGGAACAAAAGCAGTTATGCTTGCCCCGTTTTTTACAAAACAATTATGTGATTATTTGATTTACGGCGAAAGTTTGAATGCGGAAGTTGATGTGAAGAGGTTTGTGGAACAAATGAAATAATCATTTAATGACTATTTCATTTTCTCCGTTTAGGCTCATAATACCAAGTAAAAAAATAATTTAAAATTGATTGCCTTTTTAAATAGATTAAGTTTAAATTTATTTAGCAACTGAAAATTTTGATGTATTCAGTTTGGAATTGTTTTTATCTAGAATAGAATAAACATATATGCCGTTGTCTAAATTAGAAATATCAATGTTTACTTTTCCATTTGCCAATTGCACATTTTTAACCAAACGTCCTGTTACATCATAAACATTAACAGATTCAGCGCTTACATTTTTTGTTACAATGTTTATTTCATTTGTTGCAGGATTTGGATAAGCAATAAAACTTCCTGACATAAACGCAACATCAGAAATTCCTGCAGGATAATTTAAAACGATTGCATCTATTTCTAAAATAGAGTTTAATGATGGGGTTGTAGGTTGACCAGCTAAAGAATCTGATGACATAGCAATGATATTGATACTATCAGGATTAGCCGCGTTCTGATATTGGAATGGGAATGTTTGTGCTTGCCAAGAAGTCATTGCAGTTCCGCCAGGGATAAACGCGCCTGCTCCACCGATAACTTCATTGGTTTGTGCTATTGCGTCCCACAGTGTAGTTTGAACAATAAATAACGCTTCATCTCCTGCATCAATATTTGCTCTTAGTAAAACCGACACTGAGGTCGGACGATCTGTAAATGGGATATTTTGACTAACTAGCCCAGGCACCACTGCCGGTAATCCAAAAAAAGGACAAAAGGCACAAGCTGTTGTTTGCAGTTGTAACGAAGACAATGATTCACCTGGATCAGTTGTGTTTTGTGTAACGCTTCCAGCTGCAAATAATCCAAAGGTTGCAGTCCAATTTGTTGGTCCGCCAAACCCCCAAGCTTCAAAATCAAGGTTTTGTTGCGCTGAAGCAAGCAAGGTTGTTGTTAAAGAAAAAATAACGAGTAATTTTTTTATCATAGCTGCGATCTTAATGGTTTATCTTCCAAAAATACGAAAAAAGCTTTTATTTTTTTACCTAATAATTTTGTTAATCTCAGTCAAAATTGCCTTAGAACGGCTATAAATCGCGGGAGTATCCGAATATTTATTGAGGTCAACAACTAAGGGTATCAACTCATTCAGAAGTTCTCGGTGCTTTTTAGCGATGTTATATGAAGTAGTGAGAGCAAAAACCCTTACTGCTATTGTTTCATTTGCACTTAACGCAAACTTAATTCCTAAATCGTACAATTCTCCTTGAAACTTTTCGGGAATATCAACTTCTTGAAAAACTCTAAAATAATTCCTTTTATTAGCGTGGTGCAATTTTTCGTTTTTCAAATCATCTACCAGTTTCTTAAAATAGGGCTTAATTAATTGTGGTTGGGTTTCACAACAATGAGTCATCACCCAAGATGCATAACGCGAAAGTCTTTCGTCCTTTCCAAAAACGAACTCCATCAATTCTTTAAAAATTTCTTTATCATCCCTAATATGCTTTATCAATTTATTTACACTGGATTTTGCTTGTCCTTCTAATAATGTGTCTTTTATTATATCGTTCATATTAAATCGAATTTGCCGCAACCCAAGCCGTACTCCAAGCTGCCTGAAAATTAAAACCTCCAGTTATTCCATCTATATTAATCACCTCCCCTGCAAAATAAAGCTCGCTCATTTTTTTACTTTGCATTGTTTTAAAATCAATCTCTTTTAGTTCAATTCCACCACAAGTAACAAATTCTTCTTTAAATGTTGTTTTGCCACGCATAGTATAAGAATCTGCAAATAAAACTTCAACTAATTTATTAATCGATTTTTTTGTGATCTCGCTCCAAGGTTTATCGTTATTTAAATCTGCTTTAATTAGCAAGTGTTCCCACAAACGTTTTGGCAATACAAATACATTTGTGTTTTTAGGTAAAGCTTTATGTTGTTGCTTTTGCAATTGTTCTACTTCTTGTTTTATTTCTTCGTATTCTTTGTTTAACCAATTAATATGAATTGTGGCTTCATAACTCTTTTGATGAAAATATTCAGCAGCATAAGCAGAAAGCTTTAAAACAGCAGGTCCGCTGAATCCCCAGTGTGTTATTAGTAATGGACCTTCGAACAAATAATTTGTTCCTGCAACTTTTACTTTTGCATTAGAAACCGATAATCCCATTAGTTGAGTAACAGCGTCATTAGGAATATTAAATGTAAAAAGTGAAGGAAGTGGTTTTACAATTGTATGCCCCGTTGCTTGTAAAAAACCATAAGCTTTCTCTTGATTAAAACCGCCAGAAGTAATAACCACTGCATCTGCAATCAAGTCTTGTTCATTAGTATCATTTACAATAACACTCAGCACTATTTTATCGTTCTGCTTTTTTGTTTCTTTTACTTCTGCTTTTGTTTGAATTGTAACTCCATGCTTTTTTGCTTCATCTAAAAAACAATCAATAATGGTTTGTGAGTTATTAGTTGTAGGAAACATTCTATTATCTGCTTCTGCATGTAGTTTTACATTTCTTTTTGCAAACCACTCAATCGTATCTTGCGGCGCAAATTTTGAAAACACACTTCGAAGCTCTTTTGAACCGCGAGGATAATTTTTTATTAAGTCGCTAATTTCAAAACATTGATTGGTAACATTACATCTGCCGCCACCTGATACCAGCACTTTTGATAAGAGCTTAGTTGTTTTTTCGAGTATAGTAATTTTATAGGAAGGGTTTTTTTTTGCCAAATTTATTGCACAAAAAAAACCTGCTGCCCCGCCTCCTATTATGTATACTTGCTTCATCAATTCTCAAAATTAAACTTTGTTTCGTAAATTAGCACAAAATTAAACAGACATGACATTAGAAGAAAAAATAAACGGAGACATAAAATCTGCAATGCTTGCAAAAGAAGCGCCTAAATTAGAAGCTTTACGTGCAATTAAATCTGCAATACTTTTATTAAAAACATCTGCAGAAGGCCACACAGCTGAAAGTGAGTTAAAATCATTGCAAAAAATGGTAAAGCAACGTAGAGAAACTGCCGAAGTATACAAAACACAAAGCAGGGCAGACTTAGCAGAAACAGAGGAGTTTCAAGCAAACATTATCGAAGCTTATCTTCCAAAAATGATGAGTGAAGATGAAATTAAAACTGCTTTAACATCCATTATTGCCGAAAGCGGGGCAAGTTCAGCTGCTGAAATGGGTAAAGTAATGGGATTAGCAAACAAGGCATTTGCGGGCAAAGCTGATAACAAAATTGTATCTCAATTAGTAAAAGAACTCTTAAGTAAATAATATATTTCTCTCTTTATTCAAAAGGTCGTCTGCTAAACAGGACGACCTTTTTGTTTGTAAATATTTGAATAACATAGTCTTGTGTTTTTTAACAATTTAATTGTATCGACATCTAATTTCATGACATATATTTGCGCTATAAAAACAAACACAGATTAAAATGAAAAAATTACAATTAACAATTAGTGTACTTGC
>CANJJP010000135.1 GCA_947474485.1 Bacteroidota bacterium
GGTGTAATTTATATCTTACACAATATCTCCGCTGCTTTTTCTAGTGTTTCGTCTTTCTTAGCAAAACAAAAGCGAAGTAATTTGTTGTCTTGTTTTTCATGATAAAAAACAGATAATGGAATAGCAGCAATTTTATTTTCTTTAGTTAAGCGAATTGAAAAGTCTGTATCTTTTTCGTTTGAAATAGAACTATAGTTTAAGAGTTGAAAGTAAGTTCCTGAGCAAGCTTCGAATGAGAATTTACTAGAGCGAATAAGCTTTGTAAATAAATCTCTTTTCTTTTGGTAAAAATGTTTTAGCTCTAAATAGTTTTCTTTTTCTTTCAGGAAGTCGGCCAAAGCATACTGGATTGGTGTATTGCACGAAAAAACTAGGTACTGATGAATTTTTCTGAACTCATTCATTAAATTTTCGGGAGCAGCAATGTATGCCATTTTCCAACCTGTAGTATGAACAGTTTTTCCGAAGGATGAAACAAGAAAACTTCTATTAGCTAAATTACTATTGCGCGCAATACTTTGATGAGGTATGCCATCAAAAGCCATGTGCTCATATACTTCATCGCTTAAAATAAGTATATCTGTGTTTTTTGTTAGTTTATCTAATTCTTTTAAATCGTTTTCTGAAATAATACTGCCGCTTGGATTATGAGGAGTATTAATAATAATCATTCGAGTACGATGATTTATTAATTTTTTCACTGCATTCCAATCAATCGAAAAATTGGGTTGAGATAAAGTAACATAAATTGGCTTACCTCCCGCAACAATAATTGCAGGTGTGTAACAATCGTAAGCAGGTTCAAAAACAATCACTTCGTCGCCTTCTCTTATTATCGCCGAAATAGCTGTGTAAATAGCTTGTGTAGCTCCAGCTGTAATTGTTATTTCAGATTCTGGATGATACTTTGTTCCATATAACTCTTCAATCATAATTGCAATTTGTTCCCGTAAACCAATTACTCCTGGCATCGGGGCATATTGATTAAAACCTTTTTGCATGTAATGATTTACTAATTCTATTAGTTTATCCGAACAATTAAAATCAGGAAATCCTTGCGATAAATTAATAGCATTGTTTTCAATTGCTAACTTACTCATTACCGAAAAAATGGTTGTTCCAACTGCAGGTAATTTAGAGGTAATAAGTCCTTCAAACTTTGGCATATAAAATGAATTAGAAAATAAAAATAAGGATTGCGCTGCAATTTAGCTAATCGTTTTATTAACGATTTATGATAAAGAATTAAAAATCTTCGTCCTCTTCAGGTTTTTTCTTAGGCTCTAATTTCTTTGTTGTTTCTTTCTTATTCCCGTTGTCAATAATAAATTGTTGATCAGCTTTTTTTAAGTAAGTTGTTTTAAGCGTTGTGTCTTTTTTAAACAATCCAAATTCTTCTTTTAAGATGTTTTTTAAATTTTGTTTTTCGTTTTTAATATCTTCTTTAATTTTTTCCTTCATTGCTTTTCGGTCGTAGCTTATTTTTGGATTATCTATGCTACCGGTCATGCTTAAATAAACACAACGATTATTTTCAGCGTCATTTTCTACTAAAGAGAGTTCCTCATCTAATTGTTTGTTTTTACCTGGTTTTTTAGCTAACACTTCGCTTAATAAAAGTTTGATATGATAATCAATAATATTGTCAAAAGTGTGCGTGCCATAAAAATCAACATTCATTGCTGAGTTTTTTATGCTGGTTTTTGAAATGGAAATTATTCTATCCTTAATTTCTAAATGACTTTGCAGTGTGTTGAATTTAATATGCTGTAATTCTTTTAATTCTACATATTTGGCTAAGCTTTCTAAAGGTTTGTAATTTATTAATTCACCTTGTTCAATCGTCATATCGCAATGAGCCAAAATGCTTTTTTCGTCACAGTTTAATTTTTTATCCCATTGCGTAGAAAAATCAAATGTAAATGTTCCTCTTCCTTTAATGTGTTTATCTAAAATTTCTTCTTGCGAAAAATTATTCATTTCATACATCATTCGCTTTACATCAATGTTTACCAATTTAGCACTTCCTTTTATTAAAATATTTTCGTTGGAAGCATCCAAAATTCCTGACAAAGCAATGTCTCCATCCATGCCTTCAAAGGAAAGATTTTCGCTGTAAATTTTTTGGTCTTTCAAGTGAATTTTACCCGCTAAATCTGAAGCTTCAAACTTGCCCAGCTTTAATGTTTTTATAAATGTATTTAATTGAAAAGATAAACTTTTAGGTAATTCGAAATTTGACGAGCCTGAATTGTTTTCGCTATACATTATTTCATCTAAAGAAATAAAGTTTGATTTACTGCTTGCATTAATGGCAAGTTTTTCATCTTTCTTCAATATCCAAGGTACAAAGTTTATTAGCTCACCTGATAGTTCAGCATCACTTGAACCTACCTTTAATCTTAAGCTGTCTGCCTTTATATCTCTGCCACTTAATTCAAATTTACCTTGTGGTACTAGCCAACTATTTTTGTCGTTTTTAAATTGAATTTTTAAATTGCTTACTTGTGCAATTCCTTTCGAGTAATTTGCTGCCCCGCTAAAATCATTTTGCAGTTCGTTTAATTTGCCTTTTATAATTGCATCTAATTTTAATTTACCTTCTAGTTTAGTAATTGTATCTATTGGATAAAAGGAATTAACAGCAGCTAAATCTGCATCTAGTTTAAAGCTGAGGTCGATGTAAGGATCGGAGAAATTTACCATTCTGTATTCACCTTCTAACGAATTATTGTTGAGCATAGCTTTGATGGAGCTAAGTTTTAATTCGTCCTCACCATCCATTTGATTGTAGCTTCCAACAAAATTTACATTAGTAAGTTTAACATCATTAGGTTTGTAAATAATGCTTGCGTTTTTAACTCCGAAATCAGCTTTAATTTCTGGTGTTTCCTTTCCATTTAATGCACCTTTAAGTATTCCGCTTACGTAAAACTCACCTTCGCTTTTGTAATCGTTAATTCTTTTTTGTTGACTTTCGGGCAATAATGAAAGTGAGTTTTTAATATCTAAACCTTCACCTTTAAAACTAATATCTGCATAAAGCAACGAGTCTTTTTCTTTAAAAGTTCCTTTTGTAGAAAGCAGAACTTCGTTTATGTGAACGCTAGCTTCTTTAATTGTATAAATTGCTTTATTAACATCAATATCAAAATCATACTTAACGTTTTTGTTTTGTAAATAGGATTTGTCTTTTATAAAAACATTTGTTGCATAAATGTTTCCTGCACTAATTAAAGTATAGTTGTCGTCGTTAAACTTACCAGCGCACTCGGCAGCTTTAATGCTTAGGTTTAATTTCGTTTTATTTTGTTTGTTTTTATAAGTAAAATGAATGTTGTCTAAATTAATTTTTTCTAATTCAAACTTCACTATGGCAGTCGTTGTGTCCGTGTTATCTGTTTTCCAGATGATATAATTTTCATTTCCTTTTTTATCTACTTTTAATCGAAGGTCGGCATCTTGTAAATCTATTTGTTTGATATTGTATTTTTTGTTGAATAAATCTAGAATATTGAATTGTAATGAAATTCTACCAGCGGTAAAAAGTGTATCTCGTTTTTCTATTTTAAGTGCTTCATAGCACATTACATTTCTAAAGTCAACAGCTGCGTTTGGGAAGGTTCTAATAATGGTTAAGTCAATATTTTGCGGATCTATTTTAATTTCGGCATTTAAGTTTTTGTTGAGTTCACTAACCATCGCTGCTTTTACATCATCTTCGTAAACAAAAATTAAAACAACTGCAGTAGAAGCAAGTGCGAGAATAGAGATACCTGTCCAAAGTAAAAACTTTAAAATAAAACGTGGTATTCTTGGTTTTTTTTTCTCTTCTATTATTGGCTGATCCATCAAAGTAAAGTTCTGAATAATGTAAACGTAAAAAACAAACAGTAGTTGTGTGATTTAAACATGATGAGTTTGATAACTATGTTAAGAAAACTTAAAAGCAATGCTTTTTGAGCCTTAATATTGTATTACATGGACAACTTCGATTACTTCAGCTGGGTTATATTGCCTTTACTTATTTTTATTTCGCGTTTGGGTGATGTTACTTTAGCAACGCTTAGGCATATTTTTGTTTCTAAAGGATTTAAAAAAATTGTTCCATTTTTAGGTTTCGTTGAAGTATTAATTTGGCTAATAGCTATGCGACAAGTGTTTAGTAATTTAAACAACATTGCTTGTTTTCTAGCTTGGGCAGGTGGTTTTGCAATGGGAACCTATTGTGGTATGATGATAGAAGAAAAGCTTGCTTTAGGGATGCAGCTTATTAGAATAATCACCGATAAAGACCCAACCGAAATGGTTGCTGAGTTTAGAGGATTGAAGCAAGGTGTTACCATTGTTGATGGAGAAGGAGCACAGGGAAAGGTGAAATTAATTTTTACTGTTGTAAATAGAGTTCATAAAAAGCAAATCATCGAAATTATACATTATCATAATCCTAATGCATTTTATAGTATTGAGGATGTAAAGAGCTCGAGCCACGGTGTGTTTAGCGACCGAGAGCAACTATCGTATTTAAGAAGATTGTTTCCTGAGAAAAGTAAGTGATAGTTAGTTGGTTAGTCCTTAGTTCCAGAGTCAACTAGTCGTTATTCAATTTAGTTTATTAGTAAGATTAAAGACTAATAACTAGCGATAGTCCTTATATTTATTTTTTGGTTCCATTTGTAGGATTTAATCCATCTGCATCTAATTTGCCAGCAGGTATAACTGGTCACCAATTGGAGGTAACAATTCAACTGCAATTAATTTACCAGTTGGTACTTATACATTAAATGCTTTAGATGCTAATAGTTTTTCTGCTTCGGCCTCTGTTCACATAGAACATATTCCAATGGTTCCTGAAATTTGTTCAGTTACAGTGGATGATTTTGGTGACAACAATTTAATATATTGGGATAAAACCTTTTATCAAATGGCTGATACATTTTTTGTTTACAGAGATACTTCGAATACCGCATATGGTTTGATCGGAAAAGTGCCATATGATTCTTACAGGGGAGCTTACAAACCCTGCAAAGGATTTATTGAATGTTTACATTTCTTTGTCAAAAGAAACACATGCCACAATCACAATCGAAAATATGTTGGGGCAAGTTGTTTAAACAAAACAAACATCTCAAAACCTAAACCAACTCAATATCTCAACATTTGTTAGTGGAGTTTATTTTGTGAAGTTGAGCGCGGGTAAAGGTGTTGCTGTTGAAAAAATTATTATCGAATAAATGAATGTTCACAGAATCCATTTTTAATTAAATGCATTGTAGAATATTTTAAAATATAGTCACAAATAGTTATTGCTACTTTATCGAATTAATGTATATTTGGACAATAAAAATTAATTTATGAAATTTAAAATTTTAACCGCTGTGGTTTTTTCTGCAGTTTTTTTAGCTTCTTGCGCTAAATACATCGCTCCGCCTTTTACAAGCGTTGATAAGATTGTTAAGCTTAAGGCAGGAATGACACTTAATGATGTTAATACCGCTTTAAACA
>CANJJP010000136.1 GCA_947474485.1 Bacteroidota bacterium
CACATACGTTGTAAAGTAGCAGGATCAACTAATAAATCATCTCTACGTGTAGAAGACGCAACTATATCCATTGCAGGATAAACACGTTTGTTTGCCAACTTACGATCTAACTGCATCTCCATGTTACCAGTACCTTTAAATTCTTCAAAGATAACTTCGTCCATTTTTGAGCCTGTATCGGTTAATGCAGTTGCTAATATAGTTAATGAACCACCATTCTCAATTTTACGCGCAGCACCAAAGAAACGTTTTGGTTTATGTAATGCATTAGCATCCACACCACCCGTTAATACTTTACCTGAAGCAGGAGAAACTGTATTATAAGCACGTGCTAAACGTGTAATCGAATCTAATAATATAACAACATCATGTCCGCACTCGGTTAAACGTTTTGCTTTTTCAAGTACAACATTTGCAATCTTAACGTGCTTCTCTGCTGGCTCATCAAATGTTGAAGAAACAACTTCTGCGCGCACGCTACGAGCCATATCTGTAACTTCTTCTGGACGTTCATCAATTAATAAAATAATTAAATAAACTTCTGGATGATTATATGCAATTGCATTTGCAACTTCTTTTAATAAAACTGTTTTACCTGTTTTTGGTTGCGCCACAATTAATCCACGTTGTCCTTTACCTATTGGACAAAACATATCCATAATACGTGTTGACATGCTTTGTTGCGGATGCCCAGTTAACTTTAATTTTTCGTAAGGAAATAATGGAGTTAAATAATCGAAAGGCACACGGTCACGAACCCAAGCTGGTTCACGTCCATTGATTTGATCAACTTTAATTAATGGGAAATATTTTTCACCTTCTTTTGGTGGACGAATTGCTCCGCGAACAGTATCACCTGTTTTAAGACCAAATAATTTTATTTGTGATTGCGAAACATAAACATCATCAGGAGAACTTAAATAGTTATAATCTGATGAGCGCAGAAAACCATAACCATCAGGCATAATTTCCAATACACCTTCTGCAAAAACAATTCCGTCAAAATTATATTGCCAATCTTCTTTCGGGCGTTGTTGCACCGGATGTTGATTAGGGTTATTTTGGTTTGCTTGGTTTTGTTGGTGTTGATTCGGGTTTTGCTGATTCCCTTGGTTCCCTTGATTTTGATTAGGGTTATTTTGATTCCCCTGATTTTGATTGGGATTATTTTGTTGATTAGGGTTATTTTGATTCCCCTGATTTTGGTTAGGATTACGGGGTTGATTTTGGTTTTGGAGATGAGGCTTTTTAAACTCATTACGTGGACCTTGATTGTGATGTGGCTTTTGTGTTTCAGTTGTAACAGGTGTTGTAGTCTCGGTTTTAACTTCAGGTGTTTCTTCCTTTGTTTCTTCTTGAACTTCAGCAACAGGCTCAACGACGTCGTGAACTATTACTTCTTCAACATAGGACTCGTCATTTACTAATTTATCAGCATGTATTAAATCTTCAGCAATTGGATCCAACTTCACTTTTCTTGGACGCTTCTCTCTTTTTTCAGAAGTTTCTTCAGCATTAAATTTTGCAACAATTTGTTTCTCCACTTTCTCAGCTTTAGGCGCAGCTTTTACAGCTTTAACTTTAGAAGGAAATTCTTTAGACAAAGTAGCAGCCAAATCAGGATTAGCTGTTTGTGCATCTACAATTGATGAAATAAGATCTTGTTTTTTTGTAACATCAGCTTTAACGCCGATTTTTTTTGCAATTTCTTTTAATTCCGACAAAGGTTTGTCGTTTAACTCAATTACTTGAAACATATATAAAATTTAAATAAATAATTCGTTTGGATAATTTGTATTGAAGAAAATTGAATGGGAATAGATTAGTTTGTGAAATAAACTTATACAAATGTAATACCTACATTTTACATCTCCAAATAAAACAATGAATAATTTAGTCGTTTAGAACACCTATTTTCTATGGGATTTTAACTCATTTCCCCACAAATACTTGCGGAAAGGATCTTTTTTAACTTCGGCGCAGATAGTTTTTGTCCTAATAAAAACATCAGTTTTGTTACTGCTGCTTCCATGGTAATATCTTCTCCGCTTATAACACCAATTTGTTTTAGTTGCGAGCTAGTTTCGTATTTACCTTGCACAACACTTCCTTCTAAACATTGTGTAACATTATAAATAATTACTCCACGCTTTATTGCTGCACTTAACTCATCTACAAACCATTTATCCGTTGGAGCATTTCCTGCACCAAATGTTTGCAACACAACTGCTTTTAATCCTTTTGTTTGCAGAATAGATGAAGTGATTTTTTTACTTATGCCTGGAAACAATGGAAGCACTAGAATATCGTTATCCAATTGTTTGTGAACCTTTAATTTTTTTGATGATGATTTACGAACGTAATTCGTTTTATATTCAATATTCACACCTGCCTCCGCAAGCACGGGATAATTAGGTGATTTAAACGCATCGAAATGTGCAGCGTTGTATTTTAATGTACGATTGCCTCTGTATAATTCATACTCAAAATAAATTGCAACTTCGGGCACTAAAGGTTTTTTATTTTTTTGTGCTGCCGCAATTTCAATTGCTGTTATTAAATTTTCTTTTCCGTCGGTTCTAATAATACCAATTGGTAATTGCGAGCCGGTAAGAATAACAGGCTTAGCTAAATTCTCTAACATAAAACTAAGTGCGGATGCCGTGTATGCCATAGTATCTGAACCATGCAGTATAACAAAGCCATCAAACTTAGTGTAATTTATTTCTATAATTTCTGCTAACTCAATCCAAACATTCGGATGCATATTACTGCTATCAATTGGATGCTTAAACGAAATAGAATCCAAGGTAACAGGCAAGCGCTGCAACTCGGGAACTTCATTTTTTAAATGTTTAAAATCAAAAGGTTTAAGCGCACCTGTTGAATGACTTTGCATCATTCCAATTGTGCCGCCTGTATAGATGAGTAATATTTTTGAGTGCATATAGATTATAAGAATTTTATAATTCTCTTTATTATTGGTTAAATGCTCTAATACATTTAAAGATTGTTTTCAATACTAAGTAAGCGTTTAATTTCATGATGAAGTTCTGGAATATCATTTGCAATTGCATCTAATACTATATCGTAATCGATTCCAAAGTAATCATGTATTAATTTATCTCGCATACCAGCCATCGACTTCCAATCAATTTGAGGGTATTTAGTTTTTAATTGTTCATCTACTTTTTTTGAAGCTTCGCCAATTATTTCAAGGCTTCTTACAATAGCTTTACATAAAATTTCGTCGTCCAAAATTTGTTGTTGCGTTTTACCCAATATCACCTTCAAAAGAAAGACGCATTCATCTTCAATATGTTTTATAAACTCAAGATGCGAGGGGTACATATTCAACTTCTTTTAAGATATAGGGGCCAATATACTTACTCAAGGATTGTGGTGTAACTAATTCGATTTTACGACCTGTAATTGTTTCTAATAGGTAAGCCAACTTCATGAAATTTTTGAAAGTTTTTTTACTAGAATCAAAGTCTATAAAAAAATCAACATCACTTGTATTTTTAACTGTATCTTTTACAAAAGAACCAAACACACCAAGACGCTCAACGCCATAACTACGTATCATATCTTGATTAGAAATAATTCTTTCGAACAGTTCTTTCTTTGTTTTTACTGGCTCTACCATTTTTGGTTTTTGATAAACAAATTTACTGATTTTTTAGGCAAAAACAGGCGTTTTAAAATCTTTGAGCTCATTTATATGGATAAACTAACAAATAAAGCAATACCTGTAAACAAAAAGAGGCTACCTCAAATTAGTGATAGCCTCCTTTATTATTTTCTTCGTTAGTTTTAAAACGGAAGATCATCATCAGCTGCAGTGCTATTAAACACAGGAGCAGAAGTGTTTTGTGGCATTGCAGTATTGCTTGCTTGTGCATTGTTATTGCTTTGCGCTGCACCTGCCTTTTCAATTCTCCAAGCATCAATTGTGTTAAAGTATTTAACTTCGCCTTGCGGACTTTGCCATTCTCTTCCTCTTAAATTAAAAGATACTTTTAACTCTTCACCTACATTAAAATTATCAATTAATGAAGTTTTGTCTTGTGTTAACTGAAAATTTACATGTTGTGGATATGGAGACGTTGCATCAATAGTTAAAATAAATTCTCTTTTCTTGAATTTATCGCTCACTTGTGTCGTTTCCATTTTTAATTTTAAAATTCCATTTACTTCCATGATTTTTGATTTTTTATATATTAACTATTATTGATTTCTATTTTAAGTCGCTCGCTAACATCAATGTCCATGCCTCTTTTACGGCATTGGCGTCAAGCAGCTTTTTTATTTCTACATGCAATTGCTCTTCTGTTAATGTTGCAATACCTGTAGCTTTCATTTGCGCTATTTCTTCTGCAGAAGGTAATGTTTCTATATTTCCTAAAGCTCCTAAATTATTTCCTGTAAGTACTTTGCTATTGCGAATACTTGCTGGCAAAGCATCAACACCAACACCTAAAGTTGTGATTGGCTTTTCAATTTCAAATAAAGCATCTCCATGCGCACGGCAATACCAATTGCCACCCATACGAGCAACTAAATCAATTTTTTGTTGATCAATTGTTCCTGCTGCAGAAAGCACTTCATCTTTAATGTGAATCATTACAACTTCACAAAAAATTAAATTACCTGCCCCGCCAGCCTGGCCTAATTCTTTTACTTCAGTAACCTTACACTCAAACTGAACTGGTGATTCGGCCACTCTAAAAGGTTTAACAACAGTTGATGCTAACTTAGTAAACCCAGCCTTAGTAAATTCATCCACACCTTTTTCGTAAGGACTACTTGCCAATGACATTTGAAATACCATATCATAATCAACCACGTTTATAACCACCTCAGGAACTTCCAATACGTTATCGTGTGAATGTTTTGTTACACCCGTTCTACCACTTCTATTTGGAGAAAAAACCAAGATAGGAGGATTAGAAGAAAACACATTAAAAAAACTGAAAGGCGCTAGATTTGGTCTTCCTTCTTTATCAATTGTACTTGCAAACGCAATTGGACGAGGCCCAACGGCTCCCATCAAATAACCATGTAATTGCGGAATTGGTAATGTTTTTGGATCAATACTTAGCATAGCAAACAAATTTAGGGAATTTTTAAGGGATTTTTCGGAGGATTTTTCAAAGGATTTGAACAATTCGGACCCCCTTGAATTCTAATTAAATAATGTAAATTAGCCTTCGCATTTATGAAGCAACGCGACAATACAATCGACATTTTAAGAGGTCTAGCCATTTTCACCATGGTAGCAGCAAACATGTCGGCCGAAAACTATGCTGACCCACATCCATACTGGTTTAGGATTTTTGGAAGCTTTGCTGCACCAACCTTTGTTTTTTTAGCTGGATTAATGATAAGCTACACCAGTTTTCATAAAGCTCATCCATTTGGTTATTATTTAAAGCGGGGCATTGCAATTATTTGTATTGCAGCTTGTATCGATATGTTACTTTGGGACGCAGTTCCCTGTTC
>CANJJP010000137.1 GCA_947474485.1 Bacteroidota bacterium
ATTGCAATCATTGTGGTTGCTGCTGACGACAGTGTGATGCCTCAAACCATTGAAGCGATCAACCACGCACAAGCAGCTGGTGTTCCAATCATTATTGCAATCAATAAAATTGATAAGCCAGGAGCAAATCCTGAAAAAATTAGAGAGACCTTAGCTGGTATGAACATCCTTGTTGAAGAATGGGGTGGTAAATTCCAATGCCAAGAGATTTCTGCTAAACAAGGTAAAAACATCGACTTGCTTTTAGAGAAAGTATTGCTAGAAGCAGAAATGTTAGAACTAAAAGCAAATCCTAAACGCCGTGCAAGCGGAACTGTTATTGAAACTAAATTAGATAAAGGCCGTGGTTATGAAGCTACCATACTTGTTGAAACAGGCACATTAAGAGTTGGAGATGTTGTATTAGCAGGTGCATTTCACGGTCGTGTAAAAGCATTAAACAACGAAAGAGGAGTAAAAATAAAAGAAGCAGGTCCTTCTATTCCTGTAATGTTATTAGGTTTAAACGGTGCTCCACAAGCAGGTGATAAATTCCACGTATTAGCTGATGAAAGAGAAGCACGTGAGTTAGCAACCAAACGTTTACAATTACAACGTGAGCAAGGAATGCGTGCTCGTAAGCATATTACTTTAGATGAAATTGGTCGTCGTTTAGCAATTGGTGATTTCAAAGAATTAAACGTGATTGTAAAAGGTGACGTGGATGGTTCTGTTGAAGCATTATCCGATTCATTATTAAAATTATCTACTGAAAAAGTTCAAGTAAATATTATCTTAAAAGCTGTAGGTGCAATTAGCGAAAGTGATGTTATGTTAGCATCTGCATCTAACGCTATCATCTTAGGTTTCCAAGTACGTCCTACTTTAAATGCACGTAAGTTAGCCGAGACAGAAGAAATTGATGTTCGTTTATATTCAATCATCTACGATGCAATTAACGAAGTTAAAGCTGCGATGGAAGGTATGTTAGCTCCTGAGTTTGAAGAGAAAATTACTTGCAACATCGAAATTCGCGAGGTATTCAAAATTACTAAAGTTGGTACAATTGCAGGTTGCTACGTATTAGACGGTAAAGTAAATCGTAATACTAAAGTTCGTATTATTAGAGATGGTATTGTTATTCACTCTGGTGCATTAGGTTCTTTAAAACGTTTCAAAGACGATGTAAAAGAAGTTGCAACTGGATATGAGTGCGGTTTAAACATCGATAAATTCAACGACATCAACGTTGGTGATATCATTGAAGGATACGAAATGGTTGAGATTAAAGCGAAACTATAAACTATTGGCGTGTGGCTTCGTCAAGCTCAGCCTGACTTTAAGTAAAAATTAAAAAATAATTTTATAAAAACCCTGAAGCGTGCTTCAGGGTTTTTTAATTAAGTAATTTGGATGTAATTGAGTGAATAAATACTAATATTGTACTAAATAGTCAGCCTAAAACAAAGTACCAATGCAAGAAGACAACTCAACAAGATTAAATAAATACATTAGTGAAAGCGGAATATGTTCGAGACGTGAAGCTGATAAATTTATTGAGCGTGGACTCGTTACTATTAACGGGCAAAAAGCAGGCATTGGCGACCGTGTGTTTGCAAAGGATTTAGTAAAAGTAAATGGACAAGCTATTGAGCCAAAAACAGCAGAAAATAATATTTACATTGCATTTAATAAACCCGTGGGTATAACCTGCACTACCGAGGAAGGCACTGATGGAAATATTATTGATTATGTAAATCATAGCTCACGTATTTTCCCAATTGGAAGACTTGATAAAGATTCGCAAGGATTAATTTTGCTTACCAACAATGGTGATATAGTAAACAAAATTTTACGCGCTTCTAACAATCATGAAAAAGAATATTTAGTAACAGTAAACAAATTGGTTACGGATGATTTTTTAGCAGGCATGTCGAGCGGTGTTCCTATACTTGGAGAGCGTACAAAAAAGTGCGTGATAAAAAAAGAAGCGCCATTTATTTTCCGCATTATTTTAGTGCAAGGTTTAAACCGACAAATACGCAGAATGTGCGAGTACTTTGGATTTGAAGTAACAAAACTCGAACGTATTCGCATTATGAACATTCCGCTTAAAGGAATTCCACTCGGAGAATGGAGAGAAATTGTTCCGTCAGAAATGGAAGTAATATTTAAACTTATTGAAAACTCTTCATCTGAAGCAAAGAACACAGATAATAATAAAGTAAAACGACCTTTCAAAAAACCAAGTCAAGGGCGGCCATTATCAGGTAAACCAATTGCCGCAAGGCCTGCACACGGTAAACCAAATACAGGAAAACCTGCGCACGGAAAATCACCTCATAAAACAAAATCAAAATCAGCAAGTGCAGGCAGCAGAAATTCATTTTCGCCAAGCAAAAAAAGACCTCCTGGAAGAAAAAAGAAAACTAGGAAGTAGCGATTTTATTTCAAACAAAACCTCGTTAAACAATTCTCGACTGAGGGAGTAAAAAAAGGATACAACCCTAACAAACGTGGCAGGCTTCCTCATCACCCCCTCATTGCTTTTGTTAACGATGTCCGGCTAATTGCCAATATGTGGTTACGTAGTGGTGATAGTTCATCAGTTAATAATTTCTTAAATTTCTTATAAGACACATTAGCAAAATGTGGCGATAAAAAAGTGGGACTTATTCGCTAAGATAGCGGCTTGTTTCAACAAAATATTCTTACTTATCTCGAAGAAAAAAATAAAAACTATATCATAGCAGCTAAACCTCACAGGCATTGTAATTTGGCAATTCATTAATAGTTAAAATCACGAACACTTGTCGCGATTTTTATATTTTATGATAGTTTTAAAAAGGCGGTACTTAAATAAGAAAAACAAATCACTGCAATTAATTAAGTAGTTCAAAACGCCATTCAACTAAAATAACAACATAACAACTAATAATTCATCCTTTACCATCAACATAGGAGAGATCCTAATGGCAATTCAATATTTGAAAATGAATATATTAGAGGAGTTATTGATGTTGATTGTATAGAAATATATCTACAAAAGTTAGATAACAATATAATCATGGGAAGTTTAAAAGTTTAATTTTATTAGATGCATACTCAGAACTTACAATTTCTGTTCGCAAATTATTAATCGAAGAAAAAAAGAACTGAAAAGGATATTTTATTGCTGAGGCGATTGTGGTAACTAATTTTTCTCAAAAACTACTTGCTAGTCATTATTCAATATTAAATGTCAAATATTATCATGTAAAACTGTTTTCAATACAAAATGAAGCTATTAACTGGCTAAATACTATCATGTAACACTTATTTTTACTCTTAGTGTAACTTTTCCTTTTTGTCGTACGTCTTATTAAAAAATCTGGCCGATAAAAAAGAAAAACTATAAAACACTATAAAAGTAAAAACATGAAAAAAGTAATTTACACACTGGCAATAAGTTTAAGCACTTTAGCTTCTTTTGCGCAAGTATCAGAAAAAAGAGAACATAAGGATTTCAATAAAATTCAAGCAGAAGGTGCTTCCAATATTATTCTAAAACAAGGAGAGTCATTTTCGGTGGAAGTAAAAGGTTACGAAAAAGACCTTAAAAACCTTATCACAGATGTAAACGGAACAACACTTTATGTTGGCACAAAAGGTAATATTGATGGTGAAATAAAAGTGTATGTAACAATGAAAGACCTCAGCTCAATTGTTTCTTCGGGAGCATCAGTTGTTACTAGCGACAGCAGCTTTACTTGCGATAAATTAAGTATAAATGCATCTGGAGCTTCAAAAGTAAAGTTAGATGTAATCGCGAAAGAATTACAAACTGTGCTTACTGGCGCATCAAACACTATTTTATCTGGCGCGGCAGAATCCCATACTAGCAATATTTCAGGGGCAGCATCTCTTAAATCATATAAACTAACAACTGTAAACACTAACCTTACAGCTTCTGGAGCTTCATCAGCAAAAGTAAATGTGAATCAAAAATTCAATGCAGTAGCATCGGGTGCAAGTACATTAAAATACATTGGTGAGCCAAGTGATAAAATCATTAACGCATCAGGTAGTGCAGAAGTGAAGCAAGTTGATGCTGGCGAAACAAACATTAAACTAAACGATATTGACACTACAAAAATTAAATGGGGAAATAAAAAATACATGATAATTGATGAAGATAATGATAACGACTTTAACGTTAGGTGGAATACCGATTTTCAACACTGGCAAGGTATTGAGTTAAACTTAAATGGTTTAATGGGAACTAACGGAAGCACAAGTTTACCAGCTTCTTCAGATCATATGAGTATAAACTATGGCTTAAAATCATTATCTTTGAACTTAAATTTAATTGAGAAAGATTTTCACATCTACAAGGACTATGTTAACTTAGTAACAGGAATTGGCTTCGGTTTTAATACCTATCAATTTAAAAACCCAATTCGTTTAAATCCTGATTCATCTTATACTAACTATTTTAAGGATTCAACAATTTCTTTTAATAAAAACAAATTAAAAACATCTTACGTTCAAATTCCTTTGATGATCGAATTTAACACTTCTTCTGAAGCACACAAATCTTTTCACTTAGCTGCTGGTGTTATTGGAGGATACAAATTAGGTTCGAAAACATTAAGAACATATGAAATTAATGGATACAAATTTGAAGAAAAAAGAAAAGATGATTATAACATTAATCCATTTAAATTAGATGCTACAGTTAGAGTTGGTTATGGTGCTTTCACGATGTTTGGAACCTACTCCTTAACTCCACTTTTTGAAAACAACAAAGGACCTGAATTAAATTCCTTTTCAGTTGGTGTAAGAATTATTCCTTTCTAATAACAACAATAATACTTATTCAGAAATTAAATAATCTTTTTACCCTTACAAATTACTATATCAGAGCCTTCAGCCATAAAAACGCTTGAAGGCTTTTGATTTTGCAGGAAACTCCACTCTGGGCCATATACGTCAGAAAAATCACAATCAATGCTGTGGTCGATGTATTCTAATATATTCCAAGCGGGATGTTTTACTGCATATTCAGTAGTTTCCTTATTATCGCCTGCGTATCCCCAATAATGTTCAGTTATAAACTCTTCCTTACTTCCTTTTTGTAATGGAAATTTTTTGCCGCTCGTTAAAAAGGAAATTGAATTTAAGTTAGACTTATCCTTTCCCCACAAATAAGTATGACGTTTGTTTTCAGCTTCGGCGCTATTATAGTAAGCGGTTTTCATTGTTTCATAATTCTCATTATAAAGTGTGTTTGCAAAAAAGCTTATTGCAGGCTTGCTAACAATTTCTTTAATAAAAACAACACCTCTCCTACTTTCGCCATTTACATTATGCTTCACATAAAATCGCAAATTAACTTCTTCAAAATTTATGTGAAATGGAATTTTAAAGCCAAGAACTTTTGTATTATTAAACATAAAACCGATTAGACTCACATAACACTTTCCCTCAAAAAAATCAAGTCCAGTATGTTTTGGTAAATAGGGAGTAAGAATAGCAGG
>CANJJP010000138.1 GCA_947474485.1 Bacteroidota bacterium
TAAGCGAATATTATGATATTGATTATGTTGCAATCAATCATCAATTAAAAGTGCTAAAACCATATCGTGCAATAATTGTTGCGCAACCCGATAGTGCTTTTGACGAAAAAGATAAATTTATTGTTGACCAATTTATAATGAAAGGTGGAAAAGCATTATTTTGTATTGATCAAATTTACACTAACAATGATACTTTAAAAGCTAAAGGATATACTTTAGGAATTGGATTAACGAAAAATTTAGATGACCTCTTCTTTACTTATGGCACTCGTATAAATAATGATTTATTAAACGATTACACTTGTACATCTATTCCTATTAATAGAGGTTTTAAGGGTGCTCCTGATTTTCAAATGGCTCCCTGGTACTACAATCCACTTGCATTGCCAACACTAGATCATCCAATTGTAAAAAATCTAGACTTAATTAAATTTGAATTCGCTAGCAGTATGGATACTATTGCTGTTAAGGATGTAAAAAAGACAATTTTATTAAGCACATCTAAAAACACACGTATTCAAAATTCGCCAGCACGCATTAGTTTAGCAATGGCGATGATGAAACCAAAGGATGAATTATTTAAAAAAGGTCCGCAAGCGTTAGCTATAATGTTAGAAGGAACCTTCAACTCACTTTATCAACATCGCATTCCAACGTCGATTGCATCTGATAGCGCCATTGGGTTTGTAGATAAAAGTGTTCCTACATCTATGATTATTATTTCAGATGGTGATGTAATAAGAAACGATATTCAGTTCGCTACAATGTCACCATTTCCGCTTGGGTATGACAAGTACATGAAAAAAACATTCGCTAATAAAATATTTATACTTAACTGTATGAATTATCTATGCGACGGTGCTGAATTTTTAAATCTACGTTCAAGAGATATTCAACTAAGAACACTTGACAGAAAAAAACTAAAAAACGAATCTGGTAAATGGAAAGCTATTAATGTTGTTGTTCCAATTGTTTCTGTTATGATTTTGGGCTTTGTGCTAATTCGTTTGAGAAAGAGAAAATACACTACTAAGTACTAATTTATGAATAAGAAACTATTTACATACGCTTTTGTACTTGTCCTAGTTGGATTAACTGCATTTATCTTTATTAAAAAGAGCAAAAAAACAACATTAGAAAGCGAATCAGGCGATTTTAAATACAATGATACTGCCGCAATTACAAAAATATTTATTGCTGAAAAAAATGGTGAAACAGCTACTTTAGAGCGCAAAGATAAAGGAAACTGGACTATTAATGGGCAATTTGCAGTTCGCAAAAACAATCTTAACTTATTGCTTTACACCTTAAAACAAATTGCGGTAAAATTTCCAGCGGGTGAAAAATTACAGCCAACCATTATTCAATCAATCGCAACAGTTGGTAAAAAAATTGAGTTTTATAAAGGTGATGAACGAGTAAAAGTTTGGTATCTTGGAGCAACAACACCTGATTACACTGGAACTTACATGGTGCTTGCCGATCCCGATACAGATGAAAAATATGAACAAACTTATGTTACCTATATCCCTGGTTTTGAAGGTTTTTTAAATTCGCGCTTTTTTACAAATGTAAATAACTGGAAAGATCCATCAGTATTAAGAACAACGCCGCCTGAAATTAAAAGCGTAACCGTTGAGCATACTGGTTTACTAGATTCTTCATTCAACATTAATGTTTTAGGAACAAACAAATTTGCATTAACCGACCTTAGTAATAAAACAATTGCAAACGCAGATACCTTCGCAATAAAACAATACCTAAGCTATTGCACATTTTTGGAAGTAGATGAATATTTAACTGGGCAGTCTGATAGAGAAATTGATTCGGTAAAAAAAACAATGCCTTTCACAACCATTACAATAGTATTAAAAAACGGAACCGAACAAAAAATGAAATTATTTAGCAAAACTCCGCCTCCTGATGCTGTTGATGAAACTTTAGGAGTTAAACTTTTAAAAGACGCAAATCATGCTTATATGCTATTTAACAAAGACCAAGATTTTGCCTTGGTTCAATACCTAATGTTTGGTAAATTAATCCAATCGCGCCAGTATTTCCTGAAACAGGGATTTGTTAAAAAATAGTTCAAAAGTAAATAGGTTCTAACAAGTCGGAACAAGCAGAAAACTTAAATTTGTTTGTTATTAAAATCGACACTATTATGAACTTCATTGTTTCAACAACCACTTTATTAAAACACTTAAAATCCATTAGTGGCGTTTTAAGTTCAAACAATACATTACCTATTTTAGATAATTTCTTATTTGAAATTGTTCCTGGACAAATTGTTATTCATGCATCCGACATGGAAACAACTGTTACCACAACTGTAAAAGTTGAATCTAAAGATGCTGGTAGCATTGCAATTCCTGCTCGTCCTTTAATCGAAACATTAAGTAATTTCCCTGAACAACCATTAACTTTTAGTATCGACACTAAAGTATTTGGAATCAAAATTATTACTGATAATGGTGAGTACAAGCTTACAGGACATAATGGTGAAGAGTTTCCTAGAGTTCCTAAAATTGATGGCGCATCTTCAATTATCATTAAAACTGATGTAATTGCAACCGCAATCAACAAAACATTATTTGCAACGGGCAATGATGACTTAAGACCTGTAATGAGTGGTGTTTTCTGTCAGTTTAGCGAAAACGATACTTTATTTGTTGCAACTGACGCTCATAAATTAGTAAAATACAGAAGAACTGATTCAAAAGCGGGGCAAGCTTCAGCTTTCATTCTTCCAAAAAAACCATTGAACTTATTAAAGAATTTAATGGCGGGTATTGATGATGCTGTTAATGTTGAGTTCAACAAAACAAACGCGTCATTCAGCTTTGGAACAACAACAGTTGTTTGTCGTTTAATAGATGGTAAATATCCAAACTACGAAGCAGTAATTCCTAAAGTAAACCCTAATAAACTTACAGTTGACAGAGGAACTTTAATAGGAGCTTTAAAACGTGTAAGTATATACTCAAACAAAGCAACACACCAAGTACGTTTTAAAATTGCTGGTAGCCAATTAAACATTAGTGCCGAAGATATTGATTTTGCAAACGAAGCACACGAGCGTTTAACTTGTACTTACGTTGGTGAAGACATGGAAATTGGATTCAACTCTAAGTTTTTATTAGACATGTTAAGTAATATCGAAAGCGATGAGATTAACATTGAAATGAGTGCTCCTAACAGAGCGGGTATTATTACACCAAGCAAAAAAGATAATCCAGCAGAGGACGTGTTAATGCTTGTTATGCCAGTTATGTTAAATAACTAATACAATCATACTAAACTAAACCTAAAGGCTAATCAAACGATTAGCCTTTTTTGTTGAGTAAAAATATTAACACAATAAATAAGTTTATATAGTCAACACAACTAACTACTAAGCTAAGTAGGTCATAAAAGGGGTCACGCTTAATTTCTGGGGATAAGCTATATTTGAATAAAAAATAAGGCTATCGAAACGGACTTCATAGAAAAGATATTTCCATCCGAATTGGTGGAATATTTTGAGATTACAGATTATCAAGAGTTGTGTTCCATACAAGATAAATTAGAATTTATTATTGTAGATTTTGTTGAGCGAAACGAATTACCCAATGGATTTAGTTTTGATGAATATGAAACAAAAGATTTTATGTCATCAAAGCTTATCCAAGACTTTCCTATACGAGGTAAGGGTGTTTATTTACGAGTTGTAAAGCGGCGTTGGCGTCATAAACAAACTGGAACAATTATAAAAAGAGATTATTCATTTATGGCAGAGGGTTCAAAATTTACAGCTGAACTTTCTGATTTTTTAAAAGATGCAAGTGGATACGCGACCCGATACCATGAGCAATATAGCCAGTTACTTTCAAGTGAAGAGCAAAACCCTTCAAAAACATTATAAGCATCAGGTAAGTGGATATCATGAGTGGGAACAAAAACATCACGCTGAAGATTATTTAATTTTTCCTGAAAATATAACCGATTCCATTAGTATAGACGAGGTGAGTTTATCTAAAGGCGAACTTTACACCATTGTTACTAATAAGAATACAAACTGTAAAAATAAAAAATCAGTCATCGCTATTATTAATGGAACAGATGCTAAAACCATTGAAGATGTTTTACTAAAATTACCTTTGGAAAGTAGAAATAGAGTAAAAGAAATAAGTTTGGATATGGCTCCCAATATGGCTTTAGCTAGTAGAAATTGCTTTGTAAAAAGCAGCTTAGTAATAGATCGTTTTCATGTAGTGAGATTAGTTTGTGACGCCATGCAACACTTACGAACACAGTTAAGGTGGAAAGTGATAGACGATGAAAATGAAGCCATAAAAAAAGCGAAAGAACAAGGATTAAAATATAAAGCTGAGCTTCTTTCTAATGGAGATACACTAAGAGAATTATTAGTAAGAAGTAAATACTTACTGTATAAATATGAAAACGACTGGACGTTAAATCAAAAAAAGAGAGCGGATTTATTGTTTACTAAATATCCTCAATTAAAACAAGCCTATGACCTTTGTATTAATTTTAGAAACATTTATAAATGCGTGTTAAAACAACAGGCTATTGAAAAATTTATTGACTGGAAAAATAAAGTACTAGAGGTAAACATAAAGGAATTTAATAGCGTTGTTAATTCTATAGAGCATCATTTTGACAACATCATGAACTTTTTTAACAACAGAAATACAAACGCTAATGCTGAATCTTTTAACTCCAAAATAAAAAACTTTAGAGCTAATTTAAGAGGCGTTACCGACATTAAATTCTTCCTTTTTAGACTACATAAATTATTTGCTTAGCACTTTATCCCCAACTTTCGAACCTGACCCCATAAAAGAGCTGGATCCTTACATTTAAACAGATTTAGGAGCGATTTCAAAGTGGATATTTGCCACATCAAAACTAACACTATGTTTAAAATGTAAGCAACCATAACAGCTATTTTAATTATTGCTACTTCTGCTGTAAAAGCTAACTCAACTTTTAGAACATTGGAAGGAGTTGAAGTTAAGCGAGACAAAAATGGTAGAGTTGCTATCACTTCTTCTAATGAACTAACTAAAGTTAAATGTTTTAATGAAGAAGGTAAAAAGTTTGTTTTGGAAATTAGTAATCATAAGAAAAACATTAAGCTAGAAAATAAACTAGAAAAAGTGGTTTGGTATTTCCAGGTTAAAACCGAAAAAGGCGAATCAGTTTTTAAGAAATTAGAGATTGCGTAACCTTTGCCTTTATTTTACTACTTTTGCAGCCTTAATTAACAAGGCATGAATTTATTATCAGTAGAAAATTTAAGTAAAGGATTTGGCGGAAAAGATCTTTTCAAAAAAATATCTTTTGGAGTTAACTATGGAGATAAAGTGGCCTTACTTGCAAAAAACGGAAGCGGTAAAACAACCATACTAAATATTTTAAAAGGCATAGAAATTCCGGATGAAGGAAATGTTGTTTTTAAGAAA
>CANJJP010000139.1 GCA_947474485.1 Bacteroidota bacterium
AAGGATATAGAAACACTTTTACAAGCGTTATTTTTTTTGAAAAACAAAGCGTATTCAAAAAGAAAAAAAACTCTACTATTCATAGATGAGATTCAAGAAGTGCCAGAGGCATTTAATGTTTTACGTTTTTTCTATGAACAAACTCCTGAAATTCCTGTGATTGCAGCGGGATCTTTATTAGAAACGATATTTAATACGAAACTAAGTTTTCCTGTAGGTAGAGTTGAGTTTTTAGTAGTACGTCCTGTATCTTTCATTGAGTTTTTGGAAGCTATTGAAGAGACAACTGCATTAGAACAAATTAATACCATTCCATTAAATTCATTTGCACATGAAAAATTGTTGTCACTATTTCATACATATGCCTTAATTGGAGGAATGCCCGAAATAATAAAAGAGTATGCGGAAACAAAAGATATTACGTCATTAACTACGTTATACGATTCATTAATTGCCTCTTATAGTGAAGATGTTGAAAAATACGCACGCAGTAATACGCAAAAACAAAGCATCAGGCACGTCATAAAAACAAGTTATTTTGAAGCAGGGAAACGAATAAAGTTTCAAGGTTTTGGTAAATCGAGTTATGGATCAAAGGAAATGGGAGAAGCGTTAAGAACATTAGAAAAGGCTTTACTGCTAAGTTTAATTTATCCTACCACCAGCGCCAAATTGCCTATTATTCCTGAATTACAAAAATCACCACGCCTACAATTACTTGATACAGGATTGATGAATTATGCTGCTGGCATGCAAAAAGAAATAATTGGTACTACTGATTTAAACACTATTTATCAAGGAACAGTCATTGAACATTTAGTGGGCCAAGAATTATTGGCTTGTAATTTTAATGCACTTAGCGCTTTAAATTTTTGGGTGAGAGAGAAAACATCAGCAACAGCTGAAGTTGATTATGTTATTGCTCATGATGGTAAATTGATCCCTATAGAGGTGAAATCAGGTAAAGAAGGAAAACTAAAATCATTGCACTTATTTATGGATGAATCTCCAGGAAAAATTGCAATTCGTTTATATGCAGGAGAATTATTAGTTACAAAAGTTTCAACGCCAAATGGTAAAAATTATCACTTATTAAGTTTACCTTACTATTTAGTTTCTCAATTGCCTAAATGCATTGAATGGCTAAATAGAAATTTATCGAAAATAAAAAATAAAAAATAAAAAATAGCATTTCTATATTAAATCCCCATAGTAATCGGGATTGACTTTGATTTTTTTATCGAATTCTTTGTAAAATAATTTAGTCACTTCGGTGCTTCAGCAAGGATTTATATTTTAAAAAAATGTAGTATTTATAAAACTAATAAATTATATTTGAGTAATATAAAATCATGGAAGATTCTAATGAAATAGATAATCAGGAAGATCAATTATTGGGAAATAATGATTCGCCAAGTATTACATTAACCGATGATTCTTCGCAAACGGTAATTAATTCACAAGCGATTATTGAAAAAGAGCCTGGTTTTAGCGACTTACCTTTAGAGGATAAAATTCGCTACTATAGTTTACCCTTTTTTGGTTTTTTTATGTTGTTTTTTATTTGGTTTGAAATATACAAACCAGTAGTGATTGACGATTGGATTAAAGGCACTATTTATTTAGAAAATTCGAGTTTAACCCAAAACACTAAAACTAAAAGCGAATTAGTTGAAAAAGGTAGAACAATTTTAAAAGAAGAATTGCAAAAGCACCCATACCATTCAAGAATTTGGCATTTATATAGCCAGTATTTTCTTTTAACAAATCAATTAGATTCTTGTATTTATTACGAAAAAAAAGCCATGGATATGGGTGCGGGTGGTATTGTTAATCAGATCGAGCCTCTGGCGGCAGATAAAATTAATTATTGTGTCGGTGTGAAATTAAATTCAATTCATAATAGTTTAGATAGCTCCTTAGCGGCTATTAAAGCTGCAGAAACACCTCACTATTATAATTTTATGATGGATAAATTTAAAGGCTTAGTTTTTTCAAAATACAATCAGTTAGATTCCTCTAATTTTTATTTTAAACGCTACCTTGTAACCATGCCTGACGATATAGATGTGTTTTACAAATTAGCGAATAATTACTTTAAGCAAGAAAACAAAAAGGAAGCTTTATTTTTTATCAAAAAAGTAAAGAAATTAAATAAAGGAAACGCGAAAGTTGACACTTTGATAAATAAAATTAATGATTTATAATTTTATATATTCATAGAAAATAGTTTAAGGTTACATCAAAATGGAAGAAAAATCGATAACATCTGGCAATAATACATTTAGTATCATTAAACACTTTGTGCAATACCATTATTTATTTTTATTTATCGGTTTAGTATTTGGTTTAATTCTGGTTTTTGTGAATCCCCCATGGCATACCAATGATGAAGATCGACATTTTTATAATGCTTATGCACTTTCTCAAGGTTATATTGGACCGCAAGTTAAAGATGGAAAAATAGGTTGCCCTATGCCCATAAATTTAATTGATGCTGTTAAAGTGCATCAAGCCATCCAATTTTCTGGAGGCGAATACATTAAAAAAGAAAATTTACAGGAATTAGTAAATCAACCTATAGAGTCCCAAAAAATAGACTTTTGTGAAAATGTTAATTCTGTAACATTGCAGTTTGCATATTTACCAGCTGCTGTAATGATTAAAGTGGGGATGTTATTTGATAGCAGTGCTGTCTGGATAGGTTGGTGGGCTCGCATTGGGTCTTTATTAGCATATTTGATACTTGTTTTTTTTGCTGTTAAAATTATTCCACACTTTAAGCCTTTGTTAATACTAGTGGCATTAAGCCCCATGGCTTTATATCAAGGTGCTAGTGTAACCTATGATTCATTAAGTTTTGCCTTTTTGTTTTTGTTATTTGCTTTAGTCATCAAATATTATTATCAAACAACTCCTATCACTTTTAAGCAAGTACTTCTGTTTTTTGTAATTGCGTTATTGCAAACTAGCTGTAAAGACGGTTATTTTATAGTCTATTTTTGTTTATTTGCGATTAACATCAATAAATTTAATAGTAAAAGATTATACATTTCTGCTTTCTTTTTATTAATCATAGCTACTTTTTTACCATCTTATTTGTGGAATAGTTACCTATCTACTTTAACCTATCCTGGAGCGCCGCTGCAAACAGATTTTTTATTCAGTCGCGATTTAAATCTAAAATACCAATTAAAAGATCCCTTGCATTTAGTTGGAATAATAATTCAAAATATTTTTGATCAAGGTAAACTTTGGATGAGCGGAACAGTGGGGCGCTTTGGATATAGTTATACCTTGCTGCCAGATTGGATTATTTTTTTACAGCTATTAGTTTATGCTTTGGTTGTATTTTATGAAAAACCTAAAGTTCCTCTTAGTAATAACTTTAAACTAGCCTTATTAATTATTTCTGTCCTTAATGCCTTAGCACTTATTTTTGGAATGTTAATTGTTGGTTCGCCTGTTGGTGCTAATATGATTTATGGTTTTCAGGGCAGGTATTTTACCCCATTATTGCCCTTTTTATTTTTATGTATATTTTACGTGCCTTTGTTTAAAGGTCAAGAAGTTATAATGAGATTTGCTGTTCCTATCTATTGCACTTTAGTTTTATGGTATACAGTTAGTTTTATTGATTCACAATTTTATTACTAAAAAACAGTAAGTACTAAATGAGTAATGATAGTAACATAGCCATTGTGATTCCTTGTTTTAAGGTGCAGGATCATATTAAAGAAGTGGTGAACACAATTCCGGAATATGTTAAACATATTATTTTAGTGAATGATTGCTCAACGGATAATACTGCTGAAGTCATAGAATCTTTAGCGCAAACCAACAAAAAAATTGTCATCATTCATCATGCTGTTAATAAAGGAGTAGGGGGGGCTATGATTACTGGGTTTAAAAAAGCCATTGAATTGAATGCAGATATTGCTGTAAAATTAGATGGCGACGGACAAATGGATTCAACTTACATACCTTTGTTACTTGAACCAATTATTACCAATAAAGCAGATTTTACAAAAGGTAACCGATTTAAAGATCATATAGCTATTAGGCAAATGCCTATGATTAGAAGAATTGGAAACATTGGTTTGAGCTTTTTAATTAAGGCTGCCTCTGGTTATTGGAACGTATTTGACCCCACCAATGGTTTTATTGCCATTAATAAAGAAACCTTAAATGCGTTAGATTGGAATCGCATTCATCAACGTTATTTTTTTGAGTCTTCCATGCTTATAGAATTGTATCATGTAAATGCCGTCATACAAGATGTACCAATGAAAGCAAAGTATGGTAGCGAAGTGTCTAACCTGTCTGTTACCAAAACGTTAGTTGAGTTTCCTCCAAAATTATTGGCGGGTTGGGCTAGACGTATATTATTAAAGTATTTTCTTTACGAATTTAATATTGCTTCGCTATATATAATAACAGGAGTCCCCCTTTTTGTATGTGGCTTGTATTATGGTATTAGTAACTACATAAAATATATTGATTTAAAAATGGCAGCACCCACCGGTACTGTTATCATTCCTACGTTGATGATTACCTTGGGCTTCCAGCTATTGTTAGCTGCTATTAATTTTGATATTGGCAATTATCCAAAAAAGCAATAAATGGCGTTGCATTCGTTTGCGATATTAGCATATAAAGATTCTCCATTTATTGAGGAATGTATTCTTTCGTTAATAAATCAAACGGTTAAAAGTGATATTTATATTGCTACATCAACACCCTCTGAATTTTTAACACAACTTGCTGAAAAATTTGAATTGAAAATTTTTGTAACAGAACCGGGAAAAGGAATTGCCCATGACTGGAATTTTAGTTTGAAACAAGCAACAACAAAGTACTTGACTTTAGCGCATCAAGATGATATTTATTTACCGAATTATACAGAGAATTGCATAAAGGAAGCTGAAAATTTTAATGACAGTTTAATTTGTTTTACAAATTATTCAGAAATTGTTGGGGGAAAGGATAGGGATAAAACCACATTATTAAAAATTAAACGATTGATGTTACATTCGTTTATGCCTTTTAATAAAAACATTAAACGTATTTTTTGGAAAAAAAGGATGATTTCATTTGGATGTCCAATTGCTGCTCCAAGCGTCATGTATAATTTACACAGTGTTGGTGATTTTAATTTCACCAATGAGTTCCATATTAATATGGATTGGGATGCCTGGTATAGATTGGCGAACATGAAAGGGCGTTTTGTTTACATTAATCAAAAATTAATGAAGCATCGCATCCATGAAGAATCGGCTACAACGAAGGGATTACAGAATAATAGTAGACAAAAAGAAGATTTACTTATGTTTATGCGCTTATGGCCAAAACCTATTGCTAAATTGCTTGCCGTTATTTATGCTAAGAGCTATTCGTCAAATCACAAAAAATAGAAATTCCTATTTTTTATGAAAATAACCTACGTTTCAAAACTTGATACATC
>CANJJP010000140.1 GCA_947474485.1 Bacteroidota bacterium
GGAAATTGAAGTGAACAAGGTAGACAATGGAGCTGGCTATTATAAATATTTATATTTCGGGTTTAATGTTAAAGTTTATCCAGTTGCGCACAAAAAATTTACTTATTTCATGGCTTTTGGTACAGAGCAAGGAAAGGCAGCTGCTCACCTTACGATTATTAAATATAATCAAATTGGTTATACCTATTGGGGAAGCCAAGCACTTGCAACTGAAACAAAAGTAACGCTTGATACCTATTATGCTAATTACCATTATAATAATGGTTTTGTTTTAAGAATAAATAAGAATTTTATTTTGCAAGGAAATCTAGGTATTGGAATAAATCAATTTAAAAAGTACAAGGAGGATCCAACAGAAAAAAATCAGTATGACTTCGGGGTAAAACTTGGATTAGGTTTGATGATGGGAGTTGATTTTTAAAGGGTTCTCAAAATTTATCGAGAGGTAACACGACAGAGATTTTAACTCGTTTTGCTGCACCTTCTTTTAGGTATTGTATTTTGTATTACAAATGTTACGCAGCGCTGCCGCTTTTTTCGGTGAATGGCATTTTGGCAGCAGCAACTTTCAATAATTTAGCGCCTCCGAATACCCCTTTATTATAACGCATAGGGGCAGAGCCCCGAAAAATTTGTAACACAAATAGTCTCATCCTTTTAAAAGGTGCAGCACACCAGAACATTTATCGACATCCAAGATTTACCCTAAACTCCTTTTTTTTAAAACCTCATGTTTAAATCTTTGAACCAAAAATTGCCTTACTTTAGTATCTTTACGCAAAGGAATTTATGGAATCTATTATCGATAAAATTAACAGAGACGTTTTAGAAAGAGAATTGCAAGCCGGAAGGTTTGTAAGGAAAACGAACAACGGACATAATGAAATTTATATCATTACGCATTTCGATTCGCCTAATGTTATGAAGGAAATTGGCCGCCTAAGAGAAGTTACTTTTCGTCATGCAGGTGGGGGAACAGGAAAATCAATTGATATTGATGAATTCGATATTAGCGATCATCCTTATAAACAACTACTAGTTTGGAATAAAGAAGACAGAGAAATTGTTGGTGCGTATCGTTATATACTTTGTAAAGATGCTGAATATAAAAACGGTCATGTTCATCTTGCAACTACTGAGTTGTTCCAATTCTCCGAGAAATTTGTGAAAGAATATTTGCCTTATACTATTGAGTTAGGTCGTTCATTTATTCAGCCAGCATATCAGCCATCTGAGCAATTTAGAAAAGGGTTATTTAGTTTAGATAATCTCTGGGATGGTCTAGGGGCAATTGTTGTGGACAATCCCGACCAACGCCATTTTTTTGGTAAAGTAACCATGTATACAGATTTTAATGCGCAAGCACGTGATATGGTGCTTTCATTTATGCGTCATTATTTCCCAGATAATGATAATTTAGTTGAACCAGTTGCTGAATTAAAATTAGGTTACAAAACAGATGTAAGCGAATTTTTAAAATCCTTAGAGGGATTGAATTATAAGGAAGGCCACACGGTGTTAAATAAAAATGTACGTGCTTTAGGAGAAAATATTCCACCATTGGTTAATGCATATATGAATTTATCATCTACTATGAAAACCTTTGGAACTGCCACCAATCCTACTTTTGGAGATGTAGAAGAAACGGGTTTAATTGTTACTGTGGCAGATATTTTCGAATCAAAAAAAGACCGTCACGTAAATACATACATCAAAGAAAAGGAAGCTCGTACTTCATAACAACATGGTAATAGGTAAAGCAACATTTTTAAAGAGTAGTAAGGAAATTAAACAGTTACCTAAACCCGATAAACCAGAATTTGCGTTTATTGGTAGGAGTAATGTAGGTAAAAGTTCCTTAATAAATATGATTTGCAACAATAATAAATTGGCGCAAACATCTGGTAAACCAGGAAAAACAAAGCTCATTAATCATTTTTTTATAAACGAAAAATGGTATTTGGTAGATTTACCAGGCTTCGGTTTTGCAAGTGCATCAAAGGTTGCACGTGCCGAGTTTGAGGGAATGATTAGCGACTACATACTTAAGCGCAAAAGTTTAGTGTGTTTGTTTTTGTTAATTGATAGCCGTTTACCAATGCAAAAAATAGACGCTGAGTTTATGGATTGGTTGGCTGAGAATGAAATTTCTTTTGTTTTGGTGTTTACTAAAATAGATAAATTAGGAAAAACTACTTTGAATCAAAATTTGGAAACATATAAAAAACAAATTTTAGGACACTTTACCGAATTACCCGATATTTTCCTTACTTCTGCTGAAAAGCGCATGGGTAAAGAGGAAATCTTAAGTTTTATTAACGAAAACATGCATTATTTCACACCTCCGCCTCGTGAAGAGGCTGAATAATTAATTATCTTTGTACAATAAATTTTAAACAAAATGAACACAAATTTTAATTTCAATAACAGAAGTACAAACGTAGAAAACATGTCGCCACAGGCTGCAGCACGCACACGTTCTTTACTTACATACACTTTTGGGTGGATGGCATTAGCAATGATTCTTTCAATCGTTGGCGCTTTATTGTTTGCGTATAACCCGGCACTAGCAGAAATGCTTCATAAAATTGACCCAGTTACTTTAAGAGCAAAGCCAACCATGTTGTATTGGATATTGTTATTTGCACCCTTTGCTTTTATTTTAGTTATGAGTTTCGGGTTTAACCGATTATCATTTCCGGTATTGTTAGGTTTGTTTTTAGCTTATGCAGCTTGCACAGGAGTAACCTTAAGTGTGGTAATACCAGCTTACGGTGAGAACACGGTGTTAAAAGCATTTGGTTCGGCAGCTGGATTATTTGGTTTAATGGCAGTTGTAGGGGCAACAACAAAAACGGATTTAACTAGCTTCGGTCGTATTATGACGATTGGTTTGTTCGGAATTGTAATAGCATCTTTAATAAACATGTTTACTCGTAGCTCTGGATTTGACTACTTAATTAGTATTGTTGGTGTTGCAGTGTTTACTGGTTTAGTAGCATTTAATGTACAACGTATTAAAAACATTTCCGCTGAAAGTGATGGAAGCGAAGGTTACATGAAGTTAAGTGTAATGAGCGCCTTTACTCTTTATTTAGATTTCATTAATATTTTCTTGTTCTTATTACGTATTTTCGGAAGAAGGGACTAAGAATTACGAATTTAGAAGAATATACGAGGGAGAATTACGAATTAAATTTGAATATTCTATCTGTGTATTTTAGATTCGCATAAATTCGTACCATACGTATATTCATAAACTATTTGTAATCACAAAAGCTTCGTAATTCTTAATCCAAGCAATAATCGGATTGCGCCTTAAGAATAGCCATGAACGGTTTTTGTTCTATCTTACTATCAAGCCACGAAAGAATATCAAAGTAATCTAAAACTGCAGACTCTATTGGATCTTTTTGAATATCTTCCTTTATTTGCTCTTTTAGTTTTAACACTAGTTCTTTATTTAATCGCATAGAGTCAGCTTTGATAGCCTTCTTTAAAAATTCGAGCACATGGGCAATAGTTAGTTGTAAGCAGTTTTTTTTGCTTATAAAACGGTAAACAGATTTTATTCGATAATTAAGTAGTTCTAAGTTCCCCATTTCATAATGAATTACTAAACTCATAAGCTGCGCAAGACAAGTAATATCATTATTATATTCAATTGCGTTATTTATAATTTCATTAATGTGTTTGTTAGCTGATTTGTAATCGCCCACACCAAAGAAAATATTTGCCTGATAAAAATGGTAGCGTTGTTCAGAATTTGGGTTATGTGCCGAGCTAGGTAATTGTGCCCTTGCTTCGCTATAAACATCCGCCATCTTAACGGCTTTATCAAAATAGCCGCAAGTAGTATAAATACTTACTTTTAAATTGCAAACCATAAAGTAGTGAAACGGATTTTTTCTATGCAGTTCTTTCAAGGTTGTTAGCAAGGTGTCACAGCTTTCGAGTGCTTTTTCGTACTGCTTATAATTTGACTCGATAAGTGCTTTGTTATAAAGTGTATTGTAATATCCTCCAAAGCGTATATCAATCATCCATGGGTATTTATTCCAAAGTTTCAGAAGCTCGTTCACCATTATATACGATTTATCAAAGTCACGCTTCGCGTAGTAAACAATTCCTTTTGATAAATAGAAAAATAATTTGTGATGAAAATTGTAATCCGAATCGCTCTCTAATAATTCTACTTCATGCACTGCTTTAAATTCGGGAGCATTTTCAATGTCTTTAGTAAAGGCACTTTGATGATGTTTGCACCTTACAATCGAAAACAATTTTCGGTAATGATAGAAGCTTTTTTGTGCACTAATAATCAGTTGGTGTTTTTTTTCGAGTACTGGTTTTTTTAATGCAAATTCTTTATAATGATTTAATTTGATGCGATAAATTTCTGCCCAAATTTCATAGAGCTGCCTTTTCTCTGCTTCAAACTCTGCTTCATCTAATATAAACAAGGCAATATCAAACAATTTTTTTTCAAGTAATACCTCTGCTTGATTAAGTTTACTATGAATACCTTTTAATACAAATGAACTTTTTTCTTCTAATGAGTCAAGTATAAAATTGTAGGTATAATTTTTTAGGAAGGCGAATTTATTTGGGTCTTTTTGAAGTTTGAAATGTTTTACTAATTCTTCTTCGTTATAAGTTTGCTGTTTAAGAATAAGATTAAAAAGGGTGAGGTATTTATTTTCCTCACCTTTTACATGAAATCCTGAAGAGTTAACAATGGTTTCCTTTTCCTCTTCTGAGAGAACTTTTATTAATTCAAATAAATTTTCAGAAGGTTTCAAGACACAGTTATCAATAAATTTTTATTTCCCTTTTAGTTGCGTTTCAATAAACTCTGCAACTGCATTTGCTTGCTCGGGTGTTAAAGGAACCGCTTTCATTAATCCTTTACCATTTAATATGGTTTGTTGTATTGAATTTTTATCTGCTACTGTTTTAGAAAGATCAGCAGCTCCAGCCATACCTAATTTTCCATCACCACCATGGCAAATTGCACAATTATCAGTGTATAAAACTTGGCTGTTAATTGTACCATCAGCAGCAACTGCTTCTGTACTTACTTTTGCTTTGTTTTTAGCTGCAATTTCTGCCAATCCAAAGGATGCAGTAATCATTAATAGAGATAAAGCCCCTAGTACCTTGTTTCTTTTTTTAAATCCAATAATAGCAACTGGAATTGATAAGAAAACTAAGCCAATTTTTATAATTAATAGAGGTTTGATTTCATTTATTTGAGTTAGTAAATAAATTCCTGTTGCTAGAAATAAAAAGCTAACAATCATTTCAGGAACTTTTAAAATCTTAGTAATTTTAGTTAGTCCATCCTCTTTGTTAGAAATTAAAAGTATTGTCTTTACAAAGTAAATAGCTAAAAATATGATTACTGAAATATAATGCGTGTAGTGTATGATTTTGGTCATTTGTATTGTTTTTTCA
>CANJJP010000141.1 GCA_947474485.1 Bacteroidota bacterium
AGTTGATCTTGTGTTTTAAAGAGTTTATCCGTAAATTCATATTTTAGAATTTGCCATATTCTTACAGCAGGATTGAGTTCGGGACTACAAGGGGGTAAAACACAAGAGCTATATTGCTTGGTACTTTTAGTTTAGCCGCTTTGTGAAACGTTCCATTATCTGGCACGATAATTTTAAGTTCATTTATGTTTTGCTTTGAAAACTTATTCAAATAAATTTGGAATGTTTCTGAGCAACAGAATGGCAGTTCGAGTAAAAAACTATCACCATTGGGTCAACGCCAATAGTTTTGGCAAGTTGTCTTTTTGAAAAGCCCAGCAACCCATTTTTACGAAGCTCTGTAAGCATATTTAGCCTTTTAATCAGTAGCAAAGATTTACCAGTTTGAAGTTTTTTTTTAATCTCCTTGGCAGTTTCTTTTAACAATAATAAGTTTTGATTTTGACATATATACAATTATAATTTAATCCAAAAGTAATGAAAAAATGCAATTACCAATTTTGAACTAAATTATATTTGTATTTGGTATTACTTGAGCATTTAGCTTAGTAAATGAGATTGAAACGAATAAAAATAGTATGTAAAACTTTGTTCTCAATCAAATCAAATATACACTTTAAACTTATTGAATAAAACTATTTTTTGGACAATAAAAAACCCGCCCTCCTTCGTCAAGCTCAGGATGACGGGCATCTTCATAAAGTAAATAAGTCTTTTTGTTTTGTATGAGATTAAAGTTGGTGGCTGAGGCTCTCGAAGCCACCAATTCTTTAATTAGTCTACTTTTATTAATTCGATATCAAATACTAATGTAGCATTTGGAGGAATAACCCCAGGATATCCTCTTTCGCCATAACCTAAGTTACCTGGAATGATGAATTTACATTTACCGCCTTCTTTCATTAATTGTAAACCTTCTGTCCAACCTTTAATAACTTGGTTTAAGCCAAAAGTTGCAGGTTGACCACGATCAACTGAACTATCGAATTTTTTACCATCTAATAAAGTTCCAGTATAATGACAAGTAACTGAACTAGTTGCGCTTGGTGATTTACCTGTTCCCTCTTTCTCAACAATGTAACGTAAACCAGACGCTGTTACAGTTGCCGAACCATATTTTTCGTTTAATGCTTTAGCCATTTCTTCAGCCTCTGCTTTCGCTTTTTCTTCGGCACGCTTAGTAACGTTTGTTTTTTCGAACTCAAAAACTGCAGGAGCATCAAATGCTTCCGCTTCTTTTCCTTTTCTTAAAACTACCACTTTTTTAATCGTATCATTTTGAGCAATTTTATCAACTACTTCTTGACCAGTAATTACGTGACCAAAAACAGTGTGCTTGCCATCTAACCAATCAGTTTTTACATGAGTAATAAAGAATTGAGAACCGTTTGTTCCAGGTCCAGCGTTAGCCATACTTAAAATACCAGGACCAACATGTTTTAAAGTTGTATCAATTTCATCAGGGAACTTATAACCTGGATCACCAGTACCTGTACCTAATGGACAACCACCTTGAATCATAAAGTTTGCAAGAACACGGTGAAATTTTAATCCGTCATAATAAGGAACGCCTTCTGCTTTCGCTGTATTTTTAATCTTACCTTCAGCTAAACCAACAAAGTTTGCTACTGTAAGAGGTGTTTTTTTAAATTCTAATGCTGCATATATATCTCCTTTGTTTGTTTCAAATTTGATGTACATTCCATCAGCTTGTTTGCTTAAGAACTCTTTTTCCATTTTCGTTAATTTTTGTTTTACTTTCTTTTCTTTTTTTTGTGCAAATGCAGATCCTGAAATTGCAACTAAAGCAGTGAATAATATGATTACCTTTTTCATGATATTATTTTTTTTAAACTATTACTTAGCAGATTTTATGCCAATCAATTCCATTTCAAAAACCAATGGTGTAAATGGAGGAATACTACCATAACCATATGGGCCGTATGAGATATTTGATGGACAAACAATTAAAGCTTTTGTTCCAACATTCATTTTCATCAATGTTTCGTCCCAAGCAGCAATAACAACTTGTTTACCAGCAGGAAAAGTAAATGGCTCTGGATTTCCTTCCGAACTATCGAATACAGTACCATCAGTAAACATTCCTTTATAAGAAACAGTAACTGAATCTCCAACTTGAACTAATGCTCCTTTACCTTTTTTCTTTTCTATATAAATTAAACCACTTTGAGTTGGTTTCGCTGTGATTTTATTTGCAGAAATATAAGATGAAAGCAAACTGTCTTCCATTGCTTGGTATTTCTTCATCATTTCTTGTTGTTGCGCCTTTTGCTCATTTTGTAATTTATCAACTTTTTCTTTAGAGTAAACGCTGTCAATGCGAATGCTATATTTTAAGTAAGATGTTGAATCTAAAAATGGAGGAATTGGTTGTTTGTAACCTTTGTTCCACATATCGCTCACTTTTAAACAAAAAGTGCTACTATCTCCAACGTGCATCATTTTTAGTGCATCAAACATATCGCCAGGGTACATTGTTTTTCCTATTTGAACTGCATAAGGTCCTTGCGATTTGTCCATTTTACGAGAATCAAATAATAAAGAATCTCCTTCTGTAAACATCACTTGAGAAATGAAAAGTACATCGCCTTCTTTAATAACCGAAGCTTGGTCTCCTTCTTTATGATTTTGGTAATAAATACCCGTTTCTGTTTTTTCGTAATCTGGAAATCTCGAATCTCCACTACATGAAGCTAAAAAAGCCGCACTGATACCTGCAACTGCAATCGTTAGTTTATTCATTGTTTGTTTTTTATTTAACATCTATAATTTCTACTTCGTAAACCAGCGGACAAAAAGGCGGAATTGAACCATCACTGCTGCCCTGCCCACCAAAAGCAAGGCGCGAAGGTAATATAAATTTTGCTATTTCACCCTTTCGCATGACTCTGATAGCCATTTGCATTCCCACTAACAATTGCCCTTGCGAACCATAAGTAAAATCAATGGGTTTAGAGAATCCTGCCTTGTCAAATAGTTCGTTATCAAGGTAATATCCAGTATACCTAATCGATACCAATTTTCCGGGCATAACGATGGAATCACTAGTGTTTTTAATGCTTTTAAAGAATATATACTCAGGAATCGTATCGAAATCGCCAAAATTTGTTTTAGCATAATTTAGCACTTTTTCGCTCTCATTGTTATGATTATCCTTCATTTCGAGTACTTTACTTTGCGCATAAAGTTCTTTTTCCTGCGCATCCATTATAGAAACCAAACGAAGCTCAGCTTTAATAATCGAATCTCCTTTACAAAAATAAGGTACCTCATTCGCAAAAATCTCTTTAAAAAAAGCGGAAGTTTCAACCTTAAATTGCATACTATCACCTTCTATCATTTTATTAAAGTAAGATAAGAACTTATCAGTCTTATTGTCTTTAAATTCAATAAAATAACCTTGCCAAGCATGATGTTTTGAATGGTAAAAAAGAGAGTCGTTTTCTGTTTTGTACTTTACATTTAAAAGCAGCCAATCGCCTTTTTTAGGATGTTTTTCTCCTTCGCCAAGTGCACACATTTTATAATGCAAGCCTGTTTCATAAACAGAATATCCATCAATTAGTTCTGGTTCATTTGAACATGACACAATAACAAAGGCAATTACTGCAATAAGCCAATAATTTACTAATCTTATTTGTGACATAATTCGAAGGACAGTTTAAGCGAATTTATATGCATTGGTCTTGAAAAAAAACTAAATTTGTTGCACCTGCAAAGCTTCAAAAATAAGAATAAAGCAAGCAGAATGTTTAACATAGGATAACTTGTTTAAAAATAAGTATGCAAAAATTATTTACAGAATTTTCACCCATTGATGCCGATACTTGGAAGAAGAAGATTGAATCTGATTTAAAAGGTATTAGTTTCGATAGTTTAATAAAACACAATAGAAATGGTATAGAAGTTAAACCATTTTATTCTAAAGCTGATATTTCAGGAATTGAAACTACTTCATCTACTATTTCATCTTGGGATATTTGTACTAATATTTCGGTTAAAAATGAAGTTGAAGCAAATAAATTGGCTTTAGAAGATTTGCAAAATGGAGCATCTGCTTTAAAGTTTGTAATCGATTCTAAAATTGATGTAAGCAAACTATTAAAAGATATTTCGATACAACACATTTACTTGCAATTTGAAGTAAACAATCAAATTGATGAGTTTATGTTTGAACTTAATGCTTATTTAATTGCTCAAAAAATTAATTGGACCGATTTAAATGTTTCTATCGTAAATGATGAGTTGAGTTATTTGGTTCAACATAATTCGTTTAAAATGGGTGAAGCAGCATTTAAAAACAACTTTTTAAATGTATTAAAAGCTAGTGGGAACAAAGCATTAAGTGTTGATGCTTCGATTTACAATAATGCTGGGGCAAATAGTGTTTCGGAATTAGCATCTACTATTGCTCAAGTAAACGAATACTTAAATTTACTATCAGAACAAAACAAACTAAACGAAGCTACCCAGCTTACGATTAATGTATCTGCTGATACCAACTTCTTTGAGCAAATAGCAAAACTAAGAGCTTTACGTAATTTGGTGGATTTACTTTTAGAGCAATACAGCGCAAACTTAAGTCTTCATATTCATTGCGAAACCAGCGATGTGTATCGTTCGCCTTTTGATAGCTACTCTAATTTATTGCGCGATAGTATTTCGGGAATGGCTGCAGTTATTGGCAATTGCGATAGTTTATCTATTCACCATTTTAATGATAAATCGGAAGACAATAAAATAGCAACTCGTATGAGTCGTAACCAACAATTGATATTTAAAGAAGAATCATATTTAGATAAGGTGAATGATATATCAAATGGTTCGTATTATATCGAGACACTAACCAACGAATTAGCAACTAAAGCTTGGGAAGAGTTTAAGCAAATTGAAAAAGCTGGAGGTTTTATAGCTTCTGTTTTAAATGGAAACATTAAAGCTAAAATTGAAGAACAAGCTTTTAATTTGGTAAACGAATACAAAGAAGGCAAACGTACTTTAATTGGTGTAAACAAATTCCCTAATGCGAACGATAAGCCCGAAAAGCTTGCAGACACTACAAAAAACAAAGGATTAAATAAACTTAGTTTAACAGCAGCATTAGTATAATGAGAAAAGATTTTAGCAATATATCCTACAAGCCAATTAGTAAAACTGCTGCAAAGCAAGCTGTTAAAGAAAACTGGCATACAGCAGAAGGAATTGACATTAAAGATAATTACACTGCTGCCGATAGTAAAGATTTGGAACACGTTAATTTTGGTGCCGGAGTTGCCCCGTTTTTACGTGGACCATACAGCAGCATGTATGTTCAAAGTCCTTGGACAATTAGACAATATGCAGGTTTTAGTACTGCAGAAGAAAGTAATGCTTTTTACAGAAGAAATTTAGCAGCGGGGCAAAA
>CANJJP010000142.1 GCA_947474485.1 Bacteroidota bacterium
AAATAACAATAAACCAATAATTCGTCAGATTATTGATTTAATTCCCAATCATATTTCATCAAAAACAATTAAACCTAATTGCAAATATTTATATTGAAATTGAATTTTCATTATATCAAATATCATAACTATCCGAAAGTCTAAATAATTAAAAAATACGGAAAGGAACATGCATCTGTAAGGTCTCTAAACTCCTTTAAATAGCATTAGCCTTTTCTACAGAAACAAAAATAACAATAAACCAATAATTCGTCAGATTATTGATTTAATTCCCAATCATATTTCATCAAAATCAATTAATCGCTTTAAAAATGATAAATACTGCCATAAATATAAAACTTATAATCAGTTAGTAGCGCTTTTGTTCGGACAGCTTTGTAAATCCAGTACTCTGGAGAATATTTCGGTTGGAATCGGGGTTAGAGAAACATTCATTTCAGACCTTGGATTCATGTATAGAAATAGAAAAAATGCAGAAGATGCCTATAAATATATAGCTAAAGGAAATTTAGTAGCATAATGCTCATCTTTGTATTGCTTAATAAGAAGCGGGGCAATTTTTAAATTTTTGACCTTCAGGAGAATTTGGCTTCACTTTTTTATCAAATAGTTCATCCGACCAATCTAAATAAGATTGGTATTCCTTTTTTGTTGTAATTGTTTTTAATTGCATTATTTCTTCAACAATTATATTGTCGCATTCCTTTAATACATTAAAACTATAAAATTTCGTCTAATAACAATTTAGTTTGATTTATATTTTAATCAATACAAATACCCTAAATTTACATCATGAAAAAATTCACACTTCTTAGTATATTCGTTTTAACATTATTAATTCCGGTTACAAGTTTTGCTTGGGGAAAAACTGGTCATCAAATTGTAGCGAAAATTGCAAAAGCACATTTAGAGCCAGGTGTTTTAGACTCCGTGCAAAAATACTTAGGAGTAATGAGTTTTGAAGATGCTTCAACCTGGATGGATGATGTAAGAAAAGACAGCAGCTTAAACTTTATGAAACCTTGGCATTACGTAAATGTGGAGAAAGATAAAACCTATGTAAAAAATAATGAACCTAATATAATAAACGAATTAGATATTGTAATTGCTGATTTAAAAAATAGAAATGGTAGAAAGAGTGAAGATATAAATTTTTCACTCAAACAATTATTTCATTTAGTTGGAGATTTGCACCAACCGCTGCACGCGGGTTACAGAGTTGATAAAGGTGGAAACGACATAAATGTAAAACACGAAGGAAAAGATAAAAACTTACATTGGGCCTGGGATTCAGAAATTATAAAAAGTAAATCGATTACTTACGAGCAAGTGGAAAAGAAAGCAATGAAGCTTTCAAGTAAAAAGTTAAAAAAGGTGCAGATAATTGACGTGTTAGCTTGGATGAACGAATCGAGAAGTTATTTACCAAAAGTATATAAGGTTAAGAATAACGAAATTGACCAAAAATACATGGATAAAAATGCAAAGATTATTGAGAAGCAATTAATGCTTGGTGGTTTGCGTTTAGCGGCAGTATTAAACGATTCATTTAGAAAATAAAATGGAACAAAAGCAAAAAGATCCATTACACGGAGTAACATTAGCAATGATTGTTGCTTTTCTGCAAGAAAAATATGGTTGGGAAGAATTGGATAATAGAATAAAAATCAATTGTTTCTCGGTAAACCCAAGTATTAAATCAAGCCTAACCTTTTTACGCAAAACACCTTGGGCACGAAAAAAGGTGGAAGATTTATATTTAGAAACCATTTCAAAAAAAAAAATTCATGAAGCACATTAAACTTACATTAGTACTAGTGAGTTTGTTTTCATTAACATCACTTGCTCAAAAAAACAAGAAAGACAGTCTGTTAAAAAACGAGATCAACTTGTTTATGGACAAGTGGCATTTGTTTGCAACAAATGCGGACACTTTGTTTTTTGAAATGATGGCGCCTAATGGAGTTTATATTGGAACTGATAAAACCGAAATTTGGAAAAGAGATGAGTTTAAAAAATGGGCAATGCCTTTTTTCAAAAGAAAATCAGCTTGGGATTTTAAAGCAATAAAGCGCAACATTTATTTTTCGGACGATAAAAAATACGCATGGTTTGATGAGCAGTTGGATACTTGGATGGGAGTTTGCCAATCATCAGGAGTTTTAAAACGAAAAGGAAAAACATGGCAAATAGAACACTACCAACTTTCGGTAACCTTGCCTAATGAGGTAACAAAGGATTTTATTAAGCTAGTTAAGGATTACGAGAAGAAATAATTTTTGTAATAGAGAAAATAAAATAATTAATAGCCTTATTTTCCCATAAAATTCAAATCGCTTCTTAATTTGTATTACCCTTTTGTAATGAAATTCTTGATGTACAGAGGAAAGACTGTGTCGAAATCTTCATAAAAACCGAGAAGTCATTTCGAGCCAGTCTTTCGCAGGCAGTTGAATTTTGTTGGCTCCCCAATTTAAAATGAAATCCCAAACATGATTGCCAACAAAAATTGTATCGAGAAATGATATTTATCATTTCATTAAAACTTACTAAAAAAACAAATGGAATTTAGCCCTTGCAATAATTTAAAGCATCAAAACGTACTTGAGATGAAATATTTACTGAAGTGCATTGCAACACCTCTGCAACGCTGTAAAAAGGAACAGCAGATAAAATATCATCTCCACCATCGCCTCTAAATATGATGATTGCGTTTACTGAAAATATTTCTAAAATGCTGGGCAAGGTACCTTCTATTCTCTCTATAGAAACGATGGCTAAAAAATCTTTATCCTACAAATTATTCAAACAAACTACCTACTTAATTGTGATTCCTGATCTTCTATTTCAAACTCGGCATCTTTTTCCCAAATTTCCATTTCGCAGGGTTTGCAGTTGAATTTTAATTTGTATTCTAATTCGCCTTGCTTTAACACTAAAGGTTCCACTACCTTCTCGCCCATTGTTTCACGTTGAAAGCGTGCACATTTGCCTAACTCGTATTTTACACAATACTTGGTTGTCATTACACGCGATTTACCTGGATCCCATTGCAGCTCAAAAGCTTTTTCAATTTCGGTTACACCATGGCGCTTGTAAAAGGCACGTGCCATATGGTTTGCAACATTATAAGTAAAATCTAATTGAGTAACAGGATACGGATGATCTGTTTTCTTGATTTGAAATTCTTCGCGGTGATATTCTTTAATACGTATATCAATCAATTGTTCTAACACAACTCTACGCGCTTCATTAATTTTTGAGATAGGTAAAAACCAATTGTTCGAAAACTGAATATCAATTGCATCTACTATAAAAGGTGTGTTACCTGTTTTCGAAAGATTTTTTTGAATGTTTGGTAAAGTTGAGTCACCATTTTTTGCTACTTCTTTTTCTGATTCAATTTTAGAAACACTTACATGCCCATCTTCATCAGTAGCTTGTAATAAAAAGCCTATAGCAGTTTCGGTAAATTTTAAATTAACACCAATTTTTCTAACAGCACTATCTTCACGCTCCACCAATCTATTAAACTCTGCATCCGAATTACGAAAAATCATGGTACCAACTTTCAATGGCTTAAAAGTGTTGGGCACAACAATATCATTAACAATAATGTTTACTTGTGCTCCATCGGCTTCTCCATTTTCATTTAAAAAATAAAGACCATCACCATTGTTTAGTTTTTCAAAATTTTCGATTACATAACCGTTTGCTTTAACTTCAAGTACTTTACCAATTTCTTGTCCCTGTGATTTTGGTGTATCCCATGAGCCAATTTTTTCTTTGCGTTTGTTTACAAAGTAATCTGTATAACCGCGGTTAAAACTTCTGTCCATCTCCGGTTCAAAGTTGTGGAAGGTGCGGCCTGAAGAAGCTTTGATATATTTATCGGTTCCTGCTAAAAACAAATCTAATTTCTTTCTTAAATACGAAACGTTATTTTTAACGTACACCATATCTTTTAAGCGACCTTCAATTTTAAATGAAGTAACACCTACTTCAATTAAACTTGGTAATTGATCACTTAAATCTAAATCTTTAATAGATAATAAATGTGAACTTGATAATAAAGTTTTACCTGTACCATCAATTAAATTATAAGGTAATCTGCAATTTTGTGCGCATGAGCCTCGGTTAGCGCTGCGCTCACCATTTGCCACACTCATATAACAATTTCCACTAAACGACACGCACAATGCACCCGAAACAAAAAACTCTAATTCAACATCTGTTGCTTCGTGTATTTCTTTAATTTGATCTAAGTTTAACTCGCGCGCTAATACAACGCGTTTCATACCTGCATCAGCCAAAAACTTTACATGCTTTGAATCGCGGTTATTAGCTTGTGTGCTCGCGTGTATAACAATTGGTGGCAAGTCCATTTCAAGCACTGCCATGTCTTGCACAATTAAGGCATCAACACCAATGGCATACAATTCATGAATCATGTTTTTGCAATCTTCCAATTCATTATCGTACAAAATAGTATTAACCACAACAAACACTTGCGCTTTAAACAAATGTGCGTATTCTACCAAAGATGCAATATCCTCCAATGAGTTGGTTGCATTAGAGCGAGCTCCAAATTGCGGGGCACCAATGTAAACCGCATCTGCACCAGCATTAATGGCAGCCATACCTTGAACTAAGTTTTTGGCAGGGGCTAATATTTCTACTTTCTTTTTCATCTTAGCTGCAAAGGTCATGAATTATTGGGAGGATACCAAAAGTAGGGCAATAAAAAAAGCCTTTATTAATGAGGTCTTTTACATGCAGTTTATCAATTGTTTACAGCAATAAGATTAAGTTTGAACACAATGTAAAGGAATTAGTTAATGATAGCAATTTATAGGCTTTTGCTCAATCCCAAGTTTATATGTTTTTATTTGTTCTTCAATTAAATGTGGATTTGTAAACACATCGTCATTATTAAAACGTATAACATATAAACCTTGCTCTTTTAAAAATTGTTCTCGTTTAATATCTTTTTGCTTTACTTCTTCTACTTCATTTATGCTACCATCCAATTCAATCGCCAATTTTAATTCGTGGCAATAAAAATCTGCAATGAACGGACCAATTGGATGCTGTCTTCTAATTTTTATATTTAACATATTTCGATTACGAACCATTTTCGAAAACAATTCTTCGGCATAAGTTTGCCTCTTGCGCAGGTCTTTAGCAAATTCCTGAGCTCTCTTACTTTCATTATGGTGAAATGGAATTTTGCTATTCATTTACTAAAACAAATAAAAGAACCTGCTGCAACTTTTATATCGTATAATGGAACAGAATTTAAATAAGGTATAACATCTTCACTGTGCAAAATCCTTAGCCTAAAGTTCTTTTTGTAAACTGGCAATGTTTCTTAAAATATTCATGCAAATTTTCG
>CANJJP010000143.1 GCA_947474485.1 Bacteroidota bacterium
AGGAACAAGATTTTCGACTGTTTTCATTGCTTCCATTAAACGAGCAAAACCTTTTTCTAATGCTTGCAATGCTTCGTTTGAAAAATCAAGCGTACTACTATAATGCGTTTGCAACATAAAAAACTTAACAGCCATTGCACTATAACCCTTTTCTAATAAAGGATGATTGCCTGAAAATAATTCATGCGGCAAAAAACTATTACCTAATGATTTACTCATTTTTTGTCCGTTAACAGTAAGCATGTTTGTATGTACCCAATAATTTGCTGGGCCTTTACCACACGATGCCATGTTTTGCGCAATTTCATTTGTGTGATGTGTTGGAACTAAATCCATACCGCCACCATGTATATCAAACTGCTCTCCTAAGTATTTTCTGCTCATTGCCGAACACTCGATATGCCACCCTGGAAAGCCCATGCCCCAAGGTGAAGGCCATTGTTGCAAATGTTCAGGTTTGGCTTTAATCCAAAGGGCAAAATCCAATTTTCCTTTCTTCTCATCTTGCCCGTCTAAATCTCTTGTATTGGTAAGAAGGTCATCTAAATTTCTTCCACTTAGTTGTCCGTAGTTATAAAGCTTATTTAATTTTTCTACATCACAATAAACAGTTCCGTTAAGCTCATAAGCATAACCGTTCTCAATAATTTTTTTTGCAATTTCGATTTGCTCAACTATATGCCCCGTTGCTGTTGGCTCAATGCTTGGAGGAGAAATATTAAACATCTTCATTACCTCACGAAAATCAACAGTATAATGCTGCACAATTTCCATTGGTTCTTTTTGCTCTAACTTAGCTCGTTTCGAAATTTTATCTTCACCAACATCTCCATCACTTTCTAAATGCCCTGCATCCGTTATGTTACGCACGTAACGAACTTTGTATCCAAGAAAAGAAAGGTAACGATACATTACATCAAACGACATAAACGTACGGCAATTGCCTAAATGCACATCGCTATATACGGTTGGTCCACACACATAAAAACCAACAAAAGGTGGGTTAAGTGGTTTAAATAATTCCTTTGTTTTAGTAAGGGTATTATAAATAAATAATTGATTTTCCATAATATTAATCTAATTCAAAGTAACATAATTTTAGGGAGATATTAAAACAAAAAACGCCCCGTAATCGGGGCGTTTATAATATTTAACAGCGTTTAGATTAATCTTCTATTTGAGCATCTCCTACGTATCCGCCGTTTTTGTAGATTTCAATTCTCTTTAAAATACCATTATCATCGTAAATGTAATTTTTTCCTTGCATTAAACGATTATCCTTAAAATCTCCATCTTTAGTTTTTTGACGGTTTTTATTATATAAAACATAATAACCATTTAAAATTGTAGGTAATTTTGCTGCTTTCTGATCTTGAACAACTTCATCCTTTTTAACTAATACCTTTTTCGAATTATCCACTATTTCGTTTTCGGCCTTAATTGGTTTTTTTGGTTCGTAGGTTTTAATGGATGCAACATCAACAGCTCCATTATTATAATTTTTCTCAGCTTTTACTTCCCCGTTTTCATGATATTCCTTTATCAAACCTGCCTCTTTTCCTAAAACCCAACTACCTTCAATCATCACCTGCCCATTTTCATAAAAATACTTCTGTTGTCCTTCACGCTTTCCAGCAGGATTATAGTTGAATTCCTGTTGAACTTGACCATTATCATAATATAGCTTGTAGTTTCCGACCCACTTATTTATTTTCCATGTTCCCTCTTCTGATACCTTTCCATTCTCATGGTACATTACAGCATAACCATCAGGGCGACCATTAGTAAATGTAATTTTGTTTTTCATGTTACCGTTACAATGGAACTCTTTCCAAATACCACCCTTTTTGTTATCAGCGTATTTTCCTAGTTCAACTTTTGAAGTAGGATTTTCTGCGTAACATGTGTTTGGTTTACTTTTTCCGAAAACAATCCATAATCCTTGCTTTTTTCCTGTAACGTCGATTAGGTTTATAGTATCCTTTTTATTGATAGGATTAATTTCGTATGACTGCGATTGTGCATAACCAAATCTTGCCACCACAAAAACTATAATTAAGTATATGTTCTTCATCACAAATAATATTAAGCTAATCTAAACATATTATTTAACCTTTCCTTTAACTTTTAGCCAAAATTCCAAAAAGTGGAATGAAGGCAAAGTTATTCAACTTATACGCAGATATTAGTAGATTGTTTCAGTAGGTTACGATTTTATCTTCCTCAAATTCAACAACATATCCTTAATCATCTGATTTAAGTCGTAATCGGGTTTCCATCCCCAATCTTGGCTTGCAGAGAGGTCGTCGATACTTTGTGGCCAACTATCGGCAATATTTTGGCGAAAGTCGGATTTATACGTGATTTCGAAATTTGGAATGTGCTTTTTAATTTCAGCAGCAATTTCTTTCGGACTGAAACTAAAGCCAGCTAAGTTGTAGCTACTTCTAATTTTTACGTTTTCTGATGGCGCATGCATAATATCAACCGTTGCTTTTATTGCGTCAGGCATATACATCATAGGAAGTGTGGTATCTTCAGATAAAAAACATTCGTAGTTTCCACTCTCTAAAGCATGATGAAAAATATGAACAGCATAATCCGTAGTTCCCCCACCTGGAGCGGATTTCCATCCAATTAAACCAGGGTAACGCAAACTTCTAACATCAACATTATACTTATTAAAATAATATTCGCACCATCTTTCTCCAGCTTGTTTACTAATACCATACACTGTACTCGGCTCCATTACTGTGTATTGCGGTGTATTTAGCTTAGGAGTTGTTGGTCCAAAAACAGCAATTGAACTTGGCCAATAAACTTTATCAATTATTTTTTCCTTCGCTAAGTTTAATATATTAAAAAGCCCATCCATATTAAGTTGCCAGCCAAACATTGGATTCTTTTCGGCAGTAGCAGATAATAAAGCTGCTAATAAATAAACTTGATTAATTTGGTGTTTTTTAATCACATTATATAAAGCCTCTTTGTCAAGAATATCAAGCTTTTCGTATGGATTATTTGCAAAAGCAGATGAACTATTTAAATCCGCAGCTATCACATTAGATGGGCCGTGAATTTGATTTAATCGCTCTAAAAGCTCAGTCCCTATTTGCCCTCCAGCACCAATTATTAATACTTTATCTGTCATACTTTTTACTTAACATTTCAAGAAAACATGATTTTTGTCTCGTTTAGCTTGATTTAAGGGTTAATTTCAATAAACTATGTACCTTTGCAAACCTAAGCAAATTTTCGATTTGTTCAAGTAGTGAATGCCCGATTAAAGGAAAATAATTCAACTATTCTACAAATAAAAAATGAGTTAGTAAATAGTATAACCTGCAATTATAACTGTTTTAAAACATGTCACAATTAATTAACCGCGTCAACAAAGACGTTCTGAAACAACGATTACAAGAGGAAACCTTTAATCGAATTACCTTATCATTTTACCGATACGTAAAAATCTCTGAACCAAAACAAACCCGCGATGAACTCTACAAAATGTGGGCTGATTTAAATTGCTTTGGACGCATTTATTTAGCAGAAGAAGGAATAAATGCACAAATGAATGTGCCTGAAGATAATTGGGATAGTTTTGTTAAAGAGCTTAATAAGTTTGATTATTTTAAAGATGTACCATTTAAAATTGCTGTAGATGGAAATGGAAAATCGTTTTACAAATTGGTAGTAAAAACGCGTGACCGCATTGTTGCTGATGGAATTAATGATCCAACATTTGATGCAAGTAACACAGGGAAATATTTAAATGCAAAAGAATTTAATGAGGCACTTAGCGACCCGAATACCATTGTAGTTGATATGCGTAACCATTACGAAAGTGAAGTAGGTAGATTTGAAAATGCATTTTGCCCTGATTCGGATACATTTCGAGAAGAGCTCCCACAAGTTATTGAACACTTAAAAGGTGCAGAAGAAAAAAAAGTATTGATGTATTGCACTGGAGGTATTCGTTGTGAGAAAGCCTCGGCTTATTTTAAACACAAGGGTTTTAAAGATGTGAATCATTTACATGGTGGTATTATACAATATGCTCAAGAAGTGAAAGAGCAAGGATTAGAAAGTAAATTTAAAGGTGTAAACTTTGTGTTTGATGAGCGTGAAGGTGAACGAATTACAAATGATATACTTTCTAAATGCCACCAATGCGAACAGCCATGCGATAGACACGTGAATTGTAAAAACGATGATTGCCATTTATTATTTATACAATGCGAAGAGTGTGAGAAAAAAATGAACGGATGCTGCACCCCACAATGTGTTGAAATTGCTGCTATGCCTATTGAGCAACAAAGAGAATTAAGAAAAGGAAGAATTAAAAATGGTCCTGAATGTCTATCTGTTTACAAAAGTCGATTAAGACCTAATTTATCAGAGATACTAAAAAATGGGGATTTTAAATTGAAATCATAATTAAAAAAATAGTATTTTTAAATCAGATATCTAACATCATAAATATAAAATTACAATGCCGATATATCATAAAGTTGGGAAATTTCCTCAAAAGAGACATACGCAATTTGAAAAGCCAAACAATGGTGGAATATACTACGAACAATTATTTGGGACAGAAGGCTTCAATGGTTTTTCATCATTGTTGTATCAAGTTCATCGTCCAACACAAATAAAAGAAATTTTACGTTCGGAAAATGTTGCGCCCAATATTGCAATCGAAAAAAACATTAAGCCTCTTTTGTTAAAAGGATTTGATGTAAAACCTGAAGATGATTTTTTAGCAAGCAGAAAATACATGTTGGTAAACAACGATGTGTATATTGGTTTAGCTGCGCCGCGTGAATCACAAACTGATTATTTTTACAAAAATGCAGATGCAGATGAAATGATTTTTGTGCACAGAGGAAAAGGTGTTTTAAAAACATTTATGGGAAACATTCCTTTTGAGTATGGCGACTATCTTATCATACCACGTGGTATGATTTATCAAATGCATTTTGAAACAACAGATAATAAATTATTTTTCTTAGAGTCATTTGCTCCTATTTACACACCAATGCGTTATAAAAATAGCAGCGGACAATTATTAGAACATTCACCTTTCTGTGAACGTGATTTTAAATTACCTACTGAATTAGAAACTTACGATCAAAAGGGTGATTTCTTAATTAAGGTAAAAAAAGAAGATGTGCTGCATGATATTGTTTATGCTACTCATCCTTTTGATGTTGTTGGTTGGGATGGATATAATTTCCCTTGGGGATTTTCTATTCATAATTTTGAGCCAATAACAGGGCGTGTGCATCAACCGCCTCCAGTGCATCAAACCTTTGAAACAAGTACGTTTGTTGTTTGTTCGTTTTGCCCACGTTTATATGACTATCATCCAAAGTCAATTCCAGCTCCAT
>CANJJP010000144.1 GCA_947474485.1 Bacteroidota bacterium
AAATAAAAGCAGAAGCTGCTGCAAAAGCTTAAGAATAAAAAAAACCCGAGCACGCTCGGGTTTTTTTTATTAAACCTATTAAATAAATACTAAACTATTTTCTTAACTTCATATAAATTTAGATTATGAAAACAAAATTACTTTTCTTTATCTCATTTACTTTAATCAATTCTGTTGTTTTAGCGCAATCACAAAATAAAAAAACACCCTAACTAAACTTGAGGGAAAATATTTTAACGACCCTGTACCCAATAAATCAAAAGTTAATTCCATTCAAGAAGCTTACTCACTTGGTTACATTAGATTAGATTCAATCGTTGCCTCTTATCCTAATAGCGATTCTTCTTTTTACACAAACACCTCTAAAAAAACATTCGCTTATAATTTTAATGCAAGCAATTTAGAAGAAAACGATTTAAGTTGGGACGATATAAATGGTGTTTGGCAAAATGAACAAAAAAAAGAATACATCTATTCGTTAAACGATAGTTTATATTCAGATATACTATTGAGATGGGATTCCATTTCTTCTACTTGGGAAAATAAAAACAAACACATATATGGTTATGCAGTTAACGGGCAAGTTGATTCGAACTTTTATTATACTTGGAATACAATTAATTCACAATGGAGAGGCAGTAGCGGCGACATTTATGCCTTTGATGTAAATAACAATTTAACTAATTACACGCGCGCAGCTTGGGATACCACTGCAAATGTATGGATACATAATTATAAAAACGAATACACTTATAATGCAAGTAATAAGCGCGTAATGAGTGTGCGTTTAAATTGGGATACAATTACTAACCAATGGATTAATTTTTATAAAACAGAAAACACATACAATGTGAATTCAAATTTAACTACAATTAATGGCTACTTATGGGATTCTAATTTGAATATTTGGCTGGATGATGAAAAGATTAATTCAAGCTACGATTTAAACAACAACAGGCTAGGCGATACTTCATTCGTATGGAGCATATTAAATTTAGCATGGGAATATTCATCATTACAAACTTATTCCTTTGATATAAGTAACCACCTACAATCAAAGACCAATTACATTTGGAATAGTGCATGGGAAGCATTAGATAGAAATGAATATACTTATGACATGAACGGAAATAAAACAAGTGAGACCTATAGTTTTTGGGATTTTACAAACTTAATTTGGGAACCCAATTCTAAAAGTCAATATCATAACTTTGTAAATTCAAATCCAACTGAAACTGCTAATTTTTATTGGGATTTGGCCAATTCGGTATGGTTAGCACAAGATAAAAACAAGCAAACTCACAACTTAAACATTTCCTATACTGATTTAATCGTTCCATTTTATTATGAGCAAGATTTATTTCACCACCAATTAAACACTGTGCAAAGTTATGCTTGGAATGAAATTGATTTAAACTGGACAATTAATAATTCAAATACTTACTATTATACTGACATAACAATTGGCATTGAAACACAAAACATTAATAGCCTTTCTGTAGTATATCCAAACCCAACAACAGATGTGGCAAACTTTAAATTACCGAAAGAAGAAACAAACTACACCATCAATATATTTAATATTGCAGGTGCAAAAATACTAAACTTAGATAATGTAAACATGATTAATGTTTTGGATTTTAATTCAGGATTGTACATTTATTCAATTACTAGCAAAAACAATATTTACAAAGGAAATTTGTAGAACAATAAGAAATACTGCCATTAAACTAAATTCGCAAATGTTGTTTAAAGTTAAAAGTGAGGGATTTACTTAGTAAAAATAGCGTCAATAGTATCTTTTATAGGATTGCCATCGTCAATAACATAAGTCATTTTAATGGTTGAATTATTTGTGAGTTTGCCTTTTCCGTTTAATAAAAAAATTCCGTTTGCTATTTGCTGATTTATTGGAGCAAATTTTAAGCTATCGCCATACACAACAAGTTTAGCTTTATTTGCAAAACCAACCGCATAGCAATTCTCCATCACTAAACTATCCCCTGCACCATTTAACATGTGAATTTGAAAAGGCTGTGCCGCTGCATCCCTCCTACTAACCTCTGTACATGTCCAATCTGCAACAAAACGAGACTTAGGGTCAACAGGAGTTACAGGAGTTGGTTCCTCATCTTTAGCGCACTGCACAAAGAATAATGAAAAAAGGACAGCAGAAACTACTGCTGTCCAATTAAATTTAGTAGTTATTTTCTTCATCTGTTATCTAACAACGGTAACATGTCCAGTTAATGTATGTTTATTGCTTTGTAAATCGAAAACAAGAATCTTGTAGATGTATGTATCCATTTGAACCACATTACCATCAACTTTACCATCCCATCCTTTTGTAAAATTATCCGTTTCATAAATTAATTCACCCCAACGATTATAGATATACATAGTAAATTTACTTTCATCAATTCCTACACCTTGTAAATTAAACGTTTCATTCTTTAGGTCACCAGATGGGCTGAAAGCATTTGGAACATAAACTGCAAACTCAGGCTTTACATAAAGAGGGCGACTAATTGTGTCAGTACAGCCTAAAGCAGAAGTAACCAATAAGTTTACATTATAATAACCAGAATTCATATACGTATGTATTGGATTCTCATCAGTGGAAGAATTAGAAATAGAAGTAAGTTCACCAAAATTCCATAAATAAGTTTCCGCTAACAAACTTTGATTGTAAAAATTAACGTTAGGCTCAAATTCAGAAATTTCTGTAGGACTGAATGTAAACTCAGCAACCGGATTAGGATATACAACAATATAATTAGGTATAGAAACAGTATCGGAACATCCAACAGTATTTGTTACTATAACCTGTACGTCAAACGAATCAACTTCTAAACTCGTATTCGAGAATGTATGAACTTCCAGAGAATCTGAGTTTGAGCCAGTAGTACCATCTCCAAAAGTCCAACTATAATTACAGTTAGGGAAATTAATACCGCCATTCGAAGAAAAAGAAACTTCTAAATCAGAACAACCTTTAGTATTTATACCTATCATACTTGCAGATGGTTTAGGTTTAGAAGTAACATTCACAATTATTGTCTCTTGAGTTGAGCAACCATCCGAAACAGTTAAATTATAACTTGCAGGGAAGTTGCTTGTTACAGGGACAGAAATTGTTGAGTTAGATCCCGTTTGCACTTGTGTAGGGCTTGTGCCCCAAGTAAATGTATAAGGAATTCCATCGCCACCGCCTGCAATTGCTTCAAGTGTTACATTCGCTCCAATACAACCTGTTACATCATTTGAAAGAACAGAAATTTTAGGCAATACCGTTACAATAAATTGGCCCGAAACTGCAGGGCAATTATTTGCATCTGTAACAGCAACAGAATAAGTTTGAATAATAGAAGTATTATTTGTGTTTGTAAATGCAACATTATGATTACCACCACTTATTAATCCTGTCCCAGCACCAGACCAAGTGTAATTATACAATGGTGTGCCACCTGCTGCCGAAGCGTATATACCAAGTGTTTGTCCATTACATGCAATCTGATCTTGACTTACAGAAACAGATAACGGGAAAGGCTGAGTAATTGTTGTAGCGCCAGTTACAGTACAACCATTTGCATCAGTTACAACAATTTGATAAGTACCAATTGGTAAGCCACCTTGGAAATTACCATTACCAACCAAAGTATTTGAACTATTATACCATGCATAAGTGAATGCGCTACTTCCACCCTCTTTTGGATAAACTGTGGCAGTACCGTTTGTATAGTTATAACAAGTAACGTGATCAACACTTATACTATCAATTGTAGGAGGAGGTAAATCAGCTACAGGAGCAGAAATATTCTTTACACATCCATTTCCATCAGTAATAACACAACTATAAATCGCAGGGGCCGCTAGATTACTAGCTTGACTGGTAGTTTGTAATAATAAATCATTCCATTGATACGTGTAAATTGGTGTTCCTCCAGAAACCAAAACATTTATTGATGCATTAGGGTCGCTACATCTTGAAGGAATTGTTGTAACGAAGGCTCTTAATGAATCTGGTTGAGAAATTGTAAAAGGCAAGATTTCCTGACAACTATTTGCATCTACTAAACTCAATTGATATGTTCCGGGATCTAAGCTCGACACTGAAGGCCCTGAGCCAACATTTGGTGACCAATTATAAGTGTAAACAGGAGTACCACCTGTAACTAAAACACTAATTGCACCGTTGCTATTTCCATAACAATCAATTTGTGTAACACTTATTGGAGTAACTACTATTCTATCAGGTTGCGTAATGGTAACACTTGCACTTGTGATGCAACCGCTGCTATCAACAACATTACATGTATAAGATCCTGCTGCTAAATTGGTGGCAGTTGGAACTGTTATAGAAGTAGGTCCACTCCAATTATAAGTGTATGGCACTCTACCGCCATTAACTAACATAGTAGCGTTTCCATCATTAGCACCATTACAACTAACATTTGTAACTAATGCACTTGGTATCAAAGAAAGTAACTCACTTGGTTCTAGTATAGGCACAGTAATGGAAGATATACAACCAGCAGCATCTACCGCTTGATATACATTATTTCCTGGCCATAATCCATTTCCAGTTTGATTAGGATTTGGAATTAAATTAGAAGGCATTAACCAAGTATAAACAATTGGATTAGTACCACCAGAAGAATTAATTACACCAACACCATTATTTTGTCCAAAACACTTAATATCTTGAGAACTCACTAAATTAAGCACTGGAGCAGGGATATCATTTACATTTGCTATTGCATTAACTAAACAACCGTTTGCATCTGTAACATCCACACTGTAAACACCACCTTCAAGGTTAGAGTTCAGTGCGGTATTAGCTCCATTCGACCATAAGAAATTAAATGGAGATGTACCACCCGCAACTTGCGCTAATGCAATACCATTGCTTTGTCCGCAAAAGTTATTCCCAGTAACTTGAGTTGTTACCAATAATTGTGTAGGTTCTGTTATTGTTACACTTGTATTTTGTTGACATCCATTAGCATCTGTTACAACCACAGAATGCACTCCATCACATAAAGAAGTAGGATTAAACACTTGGGATAAGGATGGTTGCCACAAGAAATCATAAGGAGCAGTACCACCAACATAAGAAACAGTTGCTGTACCATCGCAAAGATTATAACAACTTGCGTTAGTTTTTGTAGCAGTAATAACTAATGGATTAGGTGTATTAATAGATAAAACCGATTGTGATTCACAACCATTTGCATCTGCTACTGTTGCAGTATAAGTACCTGCACATAAGTTTGTGTTTACAGCAGTTGTTGCTGCGTTTGTCCAAGAATAAGTATATGCGCCTGTACCACCATTTGCAGTAACAGCTCCAGAACCATTACAATCACCATTACA
>CANJJP010000145.1 GCA_947474485.1 Bacteroidota bacterium
ATTAATCAGTAGTTTAAAATTGAAGTTAACACATGGACATTCATTCTAAAATATATATTGCAGGTCATAGAGGAATGGTTGGTAGCGCTATACAGCGAAATCTTATTGAAAGAGGTTTTAATAATATTGTTACTCGTACTTCGAAAGAATTAGACTTAAGAAACCAAGCTGACACAGAAACGTTTTTTAATCAAGAAAAGCCCGAATACGTTTTTTTAGCAGCAGCCAAAGTTGGCGGCATTCAAGCTAACAATACTTTAAGAGCCGATTTTATTTATGAGAACTTGATGGTGCAAAATAACATTATTCATGCTGCTTATAAAACCAGTGTAAAAAAATTAATGTTCCTTGGTTCATCATGTATTTACCCAAAGTTTGCCAAGCAACCATTAAAAGAAGAATATTTACTTACTGGAGAATTAGAACAAACTAACGAACCTTATGCTATTGCAAAAATTGCAGGGATAAAAATGTGTGAATCTTACCACCGACAATATGGTTGCAATTTCATTTCTGTTATGCCAACCAATTTGTATGGACAAAACGATAACTACGATTTAAATAACTCTCATGTGCTTCCTGCATTAATCAGAAAGATTCATGACGCAAAAGAAAGTAAATCCGCGAACGTTACAATTTGGGGAACAGGAACTCCTATGCGCGAGTTTATGCATGCAAACGATATGGCCGATGCTTGTGTATATTTAATGCAAAACTATAATGAAGAGAAATTTGTAAACATTGGAACTGGCGTCGACATAAGTATTAAAGATTTAGCGCTCCTTGTGAAAAAAATTGCATGCTTTGAGGGAGAACTCGTTTTTGATACAAGCAAGCCTGATGGAACTCCTCGAAAACTAATGGATGTTTCTTATTTACATAGCCTTGGTTGGAAACATAAAATTCAACTTGAAGCAGGAATAAAATTAGTTTACGAAGAGTTTAAACTTAAACACGGAGAAAAAGTTTATTAATTGTGCTAAAAAAAATCAGCATACTAATTTTCATAACTTGCCTGATTTATTCTAATCAAGTTCTTTCGCAATCAATTTTATTTCCCCAGGACTACTTTTTTGAGCAGTACAAAAATCAAAATAATTACACTACTTTTTCAAAAGACACATTTTATCATCCATCAATATTTCCTGTTGTAAATCAAAACTCCTTAACTTATGATTCGATTAACTATTATGAGAGTGATAGAAATTGGATTGAAAGAAAATTTTTACAAGACAATTTTATCTCATTAAACAAAAAAGACACCTTGGCAGGTGAGGTAAATGATTTTAAATTAACAATTGACCCTATACTAAATTTAAATGGTGGTGTAGCGCGTTCCATTTCCGAAATAAGAGCAACCTACAGTAATACGCGCGGAGTAATTGCCAATTTACAAATAAACAAACGTTTTAAAATCGAAACTGCATTTATCGAAAACCAATCTGTGTTCCCCTTATATATTAGCGCTCAAGTAAATTCTTCGTTAGATGTTTTGGGGCAAGGTAGGTGGAAAACCTTTAAGAAAAAAGGATATGATTACGCTATGTCATCGGGTGTTGTATGGTGGCAAGCATCTAAAAACATAGAAATATATTTAGGACATGGGAAACAAAAAATTGGAAATGGCTATCGATCTTTTTTACTGAGCGACCAAGCCTTTAACTATCCTTATGCTAGAATAGATATCACTGCACATAAACTGAAGTTAAAATATACTGCAACCTATGCAGTATTGATGAACTTAAAACCAACCGTTGATAATCTTACTAATCGCCCTGAGGGAACAGAAGCTTTAATACAAAAGAAGCCTTTTTCATATCAATACTTAAGTTATCAGCCATCAAAATATTTTTCTATTGCTTTATTTCAAGGGATTGTTTGGAAACCTGGAGACGAGAAAAACAAACTTAATATTTCACCTAACTATTTTAATCCTATTATATTTTCGAACCTTGCAACCTACGGATTTAATTCTACTCCAGAAATTAATGCTGGAATTGAAAGTAATTTAAAAATCACAAAAAACACACAACTCTATTGTCAATTAGCAAGTGATGGAAAACTTGACACGAATAAAAGAAATAGAAGTTTTGGACTACAAATAGGCTTAAAATTATTTAATGCATTTACCTTAAAGAATTTGTTTTTACAAGCGGAGTATAATGTTTATGGAGGAAAACTATACCAAAACACAAACCTAGGCGGAACACCAAATTTATATACTCACTATAGTCAAAACCTTGCTTACCGTGCAAACTTAGCTGATGGAAAAGAGATAATTGGAATGGTAGCATACAAATACAAGCGTTTTTTAATAACAGCGAAAGCCGTGTTGTTTCCAAAAGATAATTATGAAAAGAGTTCAACTTTTGCGGAAGGCAAGTTCTCTTTTATTCTTCAACCAAAAACAAACATGAATGTTTCGGCAGGATGTGTTTTAAAAGACGTTCATAAAAAAACAAATACGCTAGCAGGCAACCCTAACAGAACACAATGGATTTACCTAAGTTTTGCAACATCATTATTTAACTCATACTACGACTTTTAATTATGGCAACACTTATATTAGTTTTTATTACCGCCTTTTTTGTAGTGTTGTACGCTACTCCACCACTTATTAAAGTGGCGATTTTAAAGCGGTTATTTGACGAGCCGGGAGGAAGAAAAATTCATAAACGTATTGTTCCAACCATTGGTGGAATTATCATTTTTGCGGCAACCCTTTTTTCTTTCTCACTTTGGTATAAAATTGACTATGGTCCTTTTAAAGACATAAAAGATTTAATTGCAATTAATCAGTACATGACCGAATTTAAATTAATTGTTGCTACTTCACTCGTTCTGTTTTTTGTTGGAATAAAAGATGATATCATTGGTACAGCACCCATTAAAAAATTAGTGGCTCATGTATTAGTTGGATTAATTTTGGTTTTAATTGGTAACATAAGAGTTACAGGATTGTATGGTATTTTAGGTGTACAAGAATTACCTTATTGGGGAAGTGTTTTCTTATCTCTATTTACTTATATAGTTGTTGTAAATGCTTTTAATTTAATTGATGGAGTTGATGGCCTAGCAGGGGGTATTGGATTTATTGCCGCTTGTTCGTTTGGAACTTGGTTTTTTATGGCCGACGATTATGTTTATGCTTCCTTATCCGTTGCCCTTGCAGGGGCACTTCTTGGATTTTTAGTATTTAACTTTTCGCCCGCCAAAATTTTCATGGGCGATTCGGGTTCGCTTACCATTGGTTTAATCATTTGCATCCTTAGCATTAAAGTGTTAGAATATCCGGCAGAGAAATTACATAATGAATTATTATTTATTTCGAAACCTGTTTTTGTTGTTGCTACACTTATGTATCCTTTAACTGATACATTGCGCGTTTTTTTGATTAGAGCTGCAAAAGGAACTTCACCCTTTTCTGCTGATAGAAATCACTTGCATCACAAATTAATTGATTGCAGATTAAGCCATGTAAAAACTGTTATTTGGGTTTATTCATTTAGTATTCTTACAATTATTTTATCTCTTTTATCTTACTATTTAGAAGCAAATATTGCAATGGGTGTTGTTGCATTATTTACAGGATTGGCAGTTACTATACTGCAATTTACTTATAGAAGAAGAAATCCTTTTAAGCAAACTGAAATTGAATTTAAAGAATGAGAACTACAAGCTTCATATCAATTCTCCTTTGCTTTCATTTGGCGGTTAATGCCCAAATGACATGTAATGCCGTTTCTCAAAATTCATTTTTAGCGACTGATATTTCTAATCCCATAGATGAGTATTTTATTCAACATCCTGACAAACAATTTCACTCATCATTAAAACCATTTAACTATGTTATACTAAACAAATTAAATGATGACAAGATAAATTACAAGCATGTTGGCATTCATAATTATTTAATGACAATACAAACCCCAGATTCTTCTAAAGCAAAAAACAAATTACGTTTACAAATTTTACCGCAAATTAATATAGAACAAGGGAAAGATTTACTAACTAATAAATGGACAAACTCCACATCAGGTGGATTATATTTAAAATTAGAGGCTAATAAAAAATTTACTGCTGCCGCAACATATATTGCTGGTTACGTCACCGCCCCTAATTTTAACGATACAATCATTCAAGATTTTGGCATTGTGCCCGGAATGGGTATGGCTTATCCTACAAAGCAGATTGAAAATGGAAGTGTGGCGCCAATTAAATCTCAATTAACGTATAGCAATCAAAATTTCTCTGGTTACGTTTCTTATTCGCCACGCAACTTTATTAATTTACAAGTTGGTAAAGACAAACATTTTGTTGGCGACGGTTATCGTTCGTTATTATTGAGTGACGTAGCAAATAATTATCCATACTTTAAAACTTCGTTTAATATTTGGAAATTGCAATATAGCGTCTGGTATTCTTGGTTTAACAATATACAAGATGCGAACGGAATGAAAAAAGATTTCAAAAATAAATACGGAACCTTTCACTACTTAAGTTGGAACGCAACAAAAAATTTAAACTTCTCTATTTTTGAAAATGTAATTTTTCAAGGAACAGATACAACTAGAAGCAGAGGCTTTGACCCTAACTATTTAAATCCAGTAATTTTTTATCGTCCGGTGGAGTATTCACTTGGCTCTAGCGATAACTCTATGCTCGGTTTTAATTTTAAAGCTACCATTGCAAAAAGCGTGAAATTATACGGACAAGTTGTACTAGATGAATTTTATTTAAAAGAAATAAGAGCTAAAAATGGTTGGTGGGCAAACAAACAAGGCTTCCAAGTTGGCGCGAAATATATTAATGCTTTTACTATAAAAAAACTTACACTGCAGGCGGAATACAATTTAGTTAGACCTTACACCTACTCTCACGGAAGCCCTGACCAAAGTTATACACATTTTAATCAATCATTAGCACATCCATTTGGCGCTAACTTTAAAGAGGCAATTGGTATTGTATCCTACAAACATTATCGCTACCGCCTAGAAGGTAAATTTATTTATGCCGAAATAGGAAGAGATTCTTTAACTAATTCTAATGTGGGGCAAAATCCGTTTTTAAGTTATACTACTCGTCCTAAAGAATACGGACATTACATAGGGCAAGGTGTAAAAACAACTTTTATGCAAGCCGAAATAAAATACACTTACTACTTAATCGCTGATTGGAATTTACGAATTGAAGCTGGTTTAATCCAACGCCTTTATCAAAACGATAGAGGGTTTGATAAGCAAACACCTTTTATTTATGTGGGAATAAAAACTAATTTGCACAACAATTATAGGGATTTTTAAGTTGATTAATAGAAATTTAGTGTACCTCATTAAACAAAATTAAGCTGTACCAAATCTCATAAAATTTA
>CANJJP010000146.1 GCA_947474485.1 Bacteroidota bacterium
GAGAATTCGCAGGATTTGGCCGAATAAAGGAATACAATGATGCTAAGGAACTTTGCTCACTTGGTGTTTTACCAAAATACAGAGGAAAAGGAATTTCAAGAATATTAATAAAGGAATTAAAAACAAAAGCAGTAATAAAACCGTTGCATGTTGTTACAATTATCCCGACTCTATTTAAGAAATTTGGATTCGAAGAAATTATAAAATATCCCGCATCCTTATTGCCAAAAATAAATTATTGTACAAATACGCTAGGAGGTTGCGATAATGGCGAGCACTATGTAGTGATGAAGAGAATGAGAAAAATTATTTAGTCTCATTTAACACTACAGTGCTGAATAAAAATTAATACAATTGTATGTTAAGTCAAAACAACTATTTTGTTTTGTAAATTTGAATCATGAAAAGAGTAATATTTTTATCTCTAATTTTTGTTGTGCTAATTTCAACAGCGAATGCACAAACTAAAAAATTAAAGCAAGCAACTAAAAACAATACTAAAATGACAACAAGTAAAATGCAGGTAGAAATTTGGTCAGATGTAATGTGTCCTTTTTGTTATATAGGAAAACGTAAATTTGAAGCAGCTCTTACACAGTTTGCTCATAAAGATAGGATTGAAATAATATGGAAAAGCTTCGAGTTAAATCCAACCCTTAAAACAGACACTGCAAAAACTATCGTGCAGTATTTAAGCGAAACAAAGGGCATTAGTATTGAGCAAACAAAACAAATGGTAGCTGGTGCAGAAAGCATGGCAAAAGAGGTAGGGTTAACCTATCATCTATCAAACACTAAAGTTGCCAATTCATTTAAGGCACATCGATTATCGCATTTTGCAAAACAAAAAGGCAAACAAGATTTGTTAGAAGAAAAACTCTTTAAAGCTTATTTTACTGATACACTAAATACAGATGATGATAAAGTGCTTATACAAATCGGTAAGGAAGTAGGCTTTGATGAGAAAGAAATAAAAGCTCTATTGGAAAGCGATCAGTTTGCTTCTGATGTAAAACAAGATGAATTAGAAGCGCAACAAATAGGAGTGCGTGGGGTTCCTTTTTTTGCATTAAATAGAAAGTATGCTATTTCTGGCGCACAAGATAGCCAAGTGATGCTAGGAGCATTAGAGAAAGCTTATGTTGAATGGGAAAAAGAAAACCCACAAGCAAAAATGGAAATTATTGAAGGGAAAGTTTGTACTCCTGATGGAGAGTGCAAGTAAATTTTTGTATTTAACTCTTATACTTTTATGAGTATCACTAAGCCATTGGTTTAAGAAGAAAATACGTGCCTGCACTAAACGATGTAAAGGTACTGGCTGCTACATTTACAGGATTACTCATTAATTGAATACAATAAGAATAAGGTACAAACCAATAGGGTATGCTAGCGCAATGAAACTTCGGAAAACGATGTAGTAAACTCGTTTTGGAAATTAAAGAATTAGGTCACGTCACTTTGTAAATAAGAAGGGCGCATCACCTCTAAATTTACAAAACACCATCAATTACAATCCCAATAAAACCTCTTCAGGTTGCTTGCCGCCAAATAACATTCGGCTTGGGTCTTCTAACATTTCTTTAACTTTAACTAAGAAACCAACACTTTCTCTTCCATCAATAATTCGGTGGTCGTAGCTTAATGCAACATACATCATTGGACGAATAACAACTTGTCCGTTAACAGCCATTGGGCGCTCAACAACATTATGCATTCCTAAGATTGCGCTTTGTGGAGGATTAATAATTGGCGTACTCATCATAGAACCAAATACACCACCATTAGTAATAGTAAATGTACCACCTTCCATATCAGGAATAGTTAATTTACCATCACGAGCTTTTACTGCTAAAGCTTTTATACCAGCTTCAATTTGTGCCAGGCTCATTTGCTCAGCATTACGTAATACAGGAACCATTAAACCTTTTGGTGCACTAACCGCAATTCCAATATCACAATATTTATGATAAACAATTTCTTCTCCGTTAATCATTGCGTTAACAGCAGGGAAATGATACAATGCTTCAGTAACTGCTTTTGTAAACAAACTCATGAAACCAATGTTTGTTCCATGAACTTTAGAAAATTGCTCTTTGTATTTTGCACGTAAAGCATAAATAGCACTCATATCAACTTCGTTAAAAGTCGTAAGCATTGCTGTTTCATTTTTTACAGATACCAAACGCTTAGCAACAACCTTACGTAATGAAGTCATTTTTTGAACATCTTTATCACGTCCGCCTTTCCAAGAGTTTGATAAAACTTCAACTGCTGTAGGTAATCCGTTAGATAAAGCTGCAAGTACATCTTGTTTAGTTATTCTACCATCTTTTCCTGTACCATTAATTTGAGAAGCACTTACATTATTCTCTGCCATAATTTTAGCAGCAGAAATACTTGGAGTCCCACTTGCGTAACTTGCGTTTTGAGCAACTGGTGCAGCTTCTTTTTTAGGCTCTTCTTTTTTTACCTCAGCCTTAACTTCTGCTTTTGGAGCATCTGCCTTCTTCGCTTCAGGTTTAAATGAAGTATCGATTTTAACAACTACCTGTCCAACCTTAACAGTATCGCCTTCTGCAGCTAATACTTCTATTTTACCACTCTCTTCAGCATTTAAAGTTAATGTTGCTTTATCTGAATCTACTTCTGCAAGCACTTCATCTTTTTCTACAATATCCCCAGTATTTTTTACCCAACGAGCAATTACTACTTCTGTTATTGATTCGCCTGGGCTTGGTACTTTAAGTTCTACGATTGCCATAATTTAATTATTAAAATTTATATGTTTAATTTCCTTGTTTTAATTTTTTCTTTATTGCCTTTTTACCTCTTTTTTGATGAACAATTGCTAAAACTATAATTTGCTCACTCTCTAGAATGTAGTAAAGTCCATATGGAAATTTACTAATAATAGACTTTCTAATATTCAAACAATATTCTTTATAAATTAAAGGAGCTCTTCTTATAATTTCAACTTCCACCTCAACGCTTAAAAGAAAATCTTCTTTCAATCCTTTTCTAATAACTCCATACCACTCACCTATTTCATTCAAATCATCCTCAGCTCCATTTGTAAAAACTATAGTTCGCATTATTTTTTATTTAAATAACTTGCCTTTACGTCTTGCCAATCTTTTACTTTGGTTGGATTTTGCTTGTACTCTGCTAATCTCTTCTTCAAAAATTTCGCTTCCTCTATAGTTGGTTCTTCTCCAATAGAAGAATCTTTAATATCATCCCAAATCTTTTCTACAAGCAAAATCTTTTCTGCAACTGACCTACTTAAAATTTCATCCAAACTTTTATCTTTTGACTTTCCCATTGCAAATTATTTAGCTAATACTTTAGAAAATATCTTCGTCATAATTTCTTCGTTTTCCTCTGCATGCTTTTTACTATAACCAGTTGCAGGAGAAGCTCCCTCTGCACGGCCAATGTATTTTAAGTTTAAAGAGCGCACAGCGTGGTCAACATGTCTCCAAGGCCCTGCATTTTCAGGTTCTTCTTGTACCCACATTAAATCTGTTGCTTTTGAATACTTCTTTAAAATAGCATCTACTTGTTTATGAGGGAAAGGATACAATTGCTCAAAACGAACAACAGCTAAATCATCAGCACCTTCTTTTTCTCTTCTCTCAATTATATCATAATATACTTTACCTGAGCAGAATGCAATACGAGTTGCTTTTTTAGCATCTATTTTTGTATCATCAATTACTTCTTGGAATTTACCTTTTGTGAAATCTTCTAAAGTACTTACACATGAAGGGTAACGCAATAATTTTTTAGGTGTAAAGCAAATTAATGGCTTTCTAAAATCACGTTTTAATTGACGGCGTATTGCATGAAATTGTTGTGCAGGTGTTGTTGCATTAATAATTTGCATGTTATTCTTAGCACACATTTGTAAGAAACGCTCCATACGTGCTGATGAATGCTCAGGGCCTTGACCTTCGTAACCATGTGGCAACAAAACAACCAAGCCATTCATACGTTGCCATTTATATTCGGCAGACGCTAAGTATTGGTCAAAAATAATTTGTGCTCCATTAAAGAAATCACCAAACTGTGCTTCCCAAATTGTTAAGATGTTTGGAGATGCAAATGCATAACCATATTCAAAACCTAAAACACCGTATTCACTTAACAATGAATTGTAAATTCTTAATTCACCTTTTGTGCCTGCATTGTTTAATGGTGTGTATTCTTCTTCGCTATCTTCTACTTTAACAACAGCATGACGGTGAGAGAAAGTTCCACGCTCTACATCTTGTCCGCTAAAACGAACATGATTTCCCTCTTGCATTAATGAAGCATAAGCTAATAATTCGCCCATTGCCCAATCGTAGGCATCGTTAGTAATCATTGCTTTACGATCATCAAATACTTTTTGAATTTTATTGAAGAATTTTTTATCCTTAGGTAATTCAGTAGTTTTTTTAGCTAAATCTAAAAATATTTTTTTATCAACTGAAGTATCAGGAGAAGAATCGAATTCATTTTCAGTTGCCTTTTTAATCCCTTTCCAAACACCATCTAAGAAAGAAGAGACTTTTGCTTTCTCTGTTTTCTTAGCTTCATCAAGGTTTGCGTCTAGTTCAGCTTTAAAAGCAGTTTCAATATCTTTTGCTTCATCAGCTAAAGGTGAACCTTCAGCTCTTAATTTATTTACATAAATTTCTTTAGGGTTGGGATGTGCAGCAATTGCTTTGTACAATACAGGTTGAGTGAAACGAGGCTCATCTCCTTCGTTGTGACCATATTTACGGTAACACAATAAGTCAACAAACACATCTCTTTTAAATGTTTGACGGAATTCCATTGCTAATTTGGCAACAAAACAAACCGCTTCAATATCATCACCATTAACGTGAAAGACTGGTGATAATACAACCTTTGCAACATCTGTACAATATGTTGAAGAACGAGCATCAATAAAATTAGTAGTAAATCCAACTTGGTTATTTACAACAAAGTGAATAGTTCCGCCTGTTTTGTAGCCATCTAATTGGCTCATTTGTAAAACTTCGTAAACAATTCCTTGCCCCGCTATTGCAGCATCACCATGTAATAAAATTGGTAAAGCTTTGCTGCTATCACCATTGTGACGGTTGTCGATTTTTGCACGAACTATACCTTCAACAACTGGGTTAACTGTTTCTAAATGCGATGGATTTGGAGTAAGACTCATGTGAATCTTTTTTCCTGAATTGCTTATTTGATCGCTACTGTAACCCATGTGGTATTTAACATCACCATCAAATAAACTATCTTCACTAGGGCGACCTTCAAACTCAGTGAACACATCTTTGTATGTTTTGTTCATGATGTTTGTAAGTACATTTAAACGACCACGGTGAGGCATAC
>CANJJP010000147.1 GCA_947474485.1 Bacteroidota bacterium
GACCAACCCAAAAACAAGGGAGGCGACTCGCACATGATAATATCTACGGTACCAATTTTATTCACTCCCGTTCTGCCTGATGAATACACAAAAGAAAAATAATTCATCAGTCGCTGAATGATTGATTTATTTTTAGGAATATAAATCGAACTGCGATGTACAGGAATTCCTTCTAATGTTTCAAATACATACTTTTTTCCAATATACGCCTCATGAATTTTCATTTGAGGATAATTGGGCATTGCCGTTAGCACACTTACATCAACCCCCGCCTTTTTTAGTCGCACAGCCAACTCGAACAACCTGTTTTGTGGAGCTCCAACTTCTGGAGGAAAATATTGTGTAAGTATTAAAAGTTTCAAAATAGTTGCTTTGGTGTAAAAATACTAATATTAATTGTTACAAGATCACTTTGATAGCGCTTTCGTCATAAAACAAATTCTTATATTCGCATAAAGCTTTTAAAGTGTTTAGAAATTTAAAATACTATAAAAAAATTCTGGTTCCTGTTTACCTGCTAGTAGCGGTAATTATAGTTGGAATTTTAGGCTATCAGATTATTTCTGGCTACAGCTTTATTGATGCTTTTTATATGACTATAACTACTGTAACTACTGTTGGTTATGGTGAAGTTAAACCATTGGATACCACCGGTAGAATTTTTACTGCCTTTTTAATTCTCATTAGTTTTGGTACATTTGCTTATGCAGTTTCTACCATAACTAAGTATGTGGTTGATGGCGAATTCAATAATTATTTTAAGAATAAAAGGATGAATGACACAATTAATAAATTAGATGGACATGTAATCGTTTGTGGTTTTGGTCGTAATGGAAAGCAATCTGCACAAGTTCTAAAAAAACACAATAAAAAATATGTGGTTATTGAGAACAAAACAGAACTTAAGGATCAATTAAATCACAAACATGGAGATTTAGTTATTTTTGGTGATGCAACACAAGATGAAGTATTATTAAAAGCAGGAATAAAAAACGCAAGCGCTTTAATTACAACTTTACCTAACGATGCCGATAATTTATTTATTGTGCTGTCAGCTCGTCATTTAAATGCAAACCTTACTATTATTAGTCGTGCTTCTGATGATAATTCGGATGTGAAATTAAAAATTGCAGGAGCTAATAATGTAATTATGCCCGATAGAGTAGGTGGGGCGCACATGGCAAGTTTGGTAATGAAACCAGATGTAATGGAATTTATTGATTACATAACAGGGCAAGGTGGCGACTCTATTAATTTAGAAGAAATTACTTTTGATAATATTCCTGAGCATTTAAGAAATCGCACACTTAAAGATTTAGAAATAAGAAATAAATCGGGTGCAAATGTTATTGGTTTCCGTAAAGGGAACGGTGACTACGTTGTAAACCCAAGTGCCGATACACAAATTATTCCCGATGGAAAAATATTTGTATTAGGAACACAAGATCAAATTAATAAGCTGAAAGATATTTTATCTACGTCAACAGCTTAATTAGAGCAAGTTCGCTGCTTTCTTCTGCATATAATCCTTTATAATTAAATCACATTTTTTGATTGATTTTTTTATCCATTCTAAAAGTAATTCCTCTTTTTCTTCTTCTCTTAATTTATAGTCAACATTTGAATGTCGTAAACGTGTGCTTAAATCGTACATACACAAAGCAGCGCTAACACTTATGTTGAAGCTTTCAGTAAATCCATACATGGGTATTCTTACAAACTCATCAGCACATTCTCTTACATCATCCGTTATGCCGTCAATCTCAGTCCCAAAAACTAATGCGGTTTTTTTAGTGATATCAAGTTGATCTAGAGTAATATCTTTTTCATGTGGAGTTGTAGCAACAATGGTATAACCTTGTGCCTTTAAATCCATCAAACATTTTTTTGTATTGTTTTGTTCTTTTCCCGAAATACGATTGATACTTAACCAAGAAGATGCACCCATATCAACATCTGTGCTTATTTTGTATTTATTTCTGTTTTCAATAAAATGTACATCCTGCAAACCAAAACAATCACAACTTCTTAATACTGCACTGGCATTGTGCTCTTGATAGATGTCTTCTAACACAACTGTTATGTGCCGAGTTCGTTCTTCTAATACTTCATGAAAACGCTGCATACGTGTTTCAGAAATAAACTGACTTAGGTACTGAGATAATTCTTTCTTTTCTACTTCCATTACTTACCTTGAGATGTCATTACTAAATTCGCTATTCTATATAATAAACGAGCAGCAACGTTTGCATCCCACTCATCTTCTTCTCCTGGAGCAACTTCATTAATATCAAAAGCAATAATACGCTTACCTGATTTTACAATTTGCTCAATTAAAAATAATATTTGTTCAGCCTCAAACCCACCAGCAACAGGAGTTCCAGTATTTGGACATAATTTTGGATCCAATGCATCAATATCAAAACTTAAATAAATATTTTGTGGTAACTCAAGTATAATTCGTTTACAAGTATGCGCCCAAGTTTCTCCGTTATAACTTTCGTGTTTTAAATCTCTATCGAAAAACGTAACTACTCTTCCATTTGATTCGTTGATGATGTTTACTTCTTCTTCGCAAAAATCTCTAATACCAACTTGTACTAATTTCTCAACTTCTTTTGTTTTTAATGCATTATACATAATAGATGCATGCGAAAATTCAAAGCCTTCATAAGCAACACGTAAATCAGCATGCGCATCTAATTGAAGAATACCAAAGCTTCCATGGTGCTCAGCTAATGCGCTAATCATACCAAGTGGAGTAGAGTGGTCGCCACCAATTAAACCAACTGTTTTATTTTGTTTTAAGAAATGAAGACAACGTTCTTTTACCCAAGAATTCATTTCGGCACAAGCAACATTTATTTTATCAAAATCATCTTTGTCCGAAACATCTTCTCCAATCGCCATTTCATCGATCAGAAATTCTGCCATCTCTCTGTACTTCTCACTTTTTTCGTATAAGTCTTCATTTATTTCATCCATTCCAATACCTAATTTCCAAGCATCTTTTTTAGTAGGATCATATAAATCAACTTGAAACGAAGCTTCGTAAATAGCCTTTGGTCCATCAATTGTTCCACCACTATAACTAACTGTTACTTCCCAAGGCACAGGAATTAATACTGTTTCACACTCATCTAAGGTAAAGGGTAATCCAAACATTCCTGCAGTTGTATCACCAACACTGTTTGGATCAAAATTATTTATCTTTTCTTGTTTTGTCATTTTAGTTAGTTGTTAGATGGCTAGTCTTTAGTCTTTAGTCGATTCCTACAAAAGGACTAGTGACTAATGACTAAAAAACTAGTAGCTAAAATTATTTATATTATTTGTATTTCCACTTTTATTTATTCAAACTGTTCTTTAAAGCACTTCACACTATGGTGCCAATCGCTCTATCTTCCATGTCCTATCATCTTGTAAGGTATAAGCAATTCTATCATGCAACCTACTTTTTCTACCTTGCCAAAACTCGTAATATGTTGCTTTTAAAATATAGCCTCCCCAATATTCTGGACGAGGAACATCTTCTGTTTTGTATTTAGTATCGAATTCTGTAACTAAATTTTCCAATTCAGTTCTGTCTTTAATTACTTTACTTTGAGGTGATGACCAAGCTCCAACTTTTGAATAATGTGGTCGAGAATAAAAATATTTATCTGACGCTTCTTTGCTATGAAACTCAACGCTTCCTTCAATACGCACCTGTCGCTCTAATTCCTGCCAAAAAAAGTTTATGCTTGCAAAAGGATTTTCTAATAAATCTTCCGCCTTTTTACTTTTATAATTGGTGAAAAAAGCAAATCGATTTTCTGAATACTCACGCAAGTATAATATTCTACCCGAGGGTTTACCTTCTTTGCTTGCCGTGCTCAAAGTCATCGCTAAAGCTTCAACTACTTTTGCCTCAAGTGCTTGGTGCATCCATTTTTCGAATTGAATTGCTGGATTGCTGTCAACATCCGATTCATTTAAAGTTGCTTTCTCAAAATCGTGACGAAGATCGTAAATAGATTTGCCGGATTCTTTCATTCTATTAATTTTGTACAAATATAGTGGATATAATCTCCTTTTTTTAATGGAAGTTACTCAAGGTAAAATATTAATTGCTCAACCATTTTTAAACGATGGTAATTTTAAACGCAGTGTCATACTTATTACCGAACACAACGAGCATGGAACGATGGGTTTTGTTATGAATAAGCGTATGCATGTTCGTTTTAAAGATGTTTTACCCGGTTTTGATGATATTCATCAGCCTTTATTTAGTGGTGGACCAGTAGCAGATAATCAGTTGTTTTTTATACACCGTTTTGCAGATGAAATTGCTAATGGAATGCCCATTGGTAAAACTGGTTGGTTTTGGGGTGGAGATTTTCATGATGTAGCACGAATGCTTAAAGAAAAAAAAGCTGGATTTACTGATATTCATTTTTTCATAGGATACTCTGGTTGGGAAGCGAGGCAATTAGAAACTGAGTTAGAACAAAAAGCATGGTTAGTTAGTGATGCCGATTTCTACGATTTATTTAACGAACGCTACGAAGATATTTGGGGAATCGAATTAAAAAAGCTAGGCAGCAATTATTCTGTTCTCTCTAATTTTCCGGAAGACCCAAGTCTTAATTAAAAATTAATAATTTAGAATTAATAATTAGTCAAATGTTTACATTATGTTTACCAAATTAATTGTCTTATATAATTCTTCATTTTTCATTCTTAATTTTTAATTAGTTGCCAGGCCTCTATCTTCATATTCCATATTGTCGCAAAGCTTGTTTGTATTGTGATTTTCATTTTTCTACTCAATTAGATACGAAAGGGAATTTGGTTGATGCTTTAATTAAAGAAATTGAATTAAGAAAAGATTACGCTAATAACGAAGAAGTAAAAACAATTTATTTTGGAGGTGGAACACCAAGCATACTTTTGGATGATGAATTAAAAAGGATTTTAGATGCAATACATGATACACATTCGGTAAATGTAAATGCAGAAATTACCTTAGAGGCAAATCCAGATGACTTAACCGAGGAAAAAATAAAAGCCTTGAAAGCATTGGGAATAAACAGACTCAGCATTGGCTTGCAAAGTTTTTATGATGAAGAATTACAATGGATGAATAGAAGTCATAATGCAGAACAAAGCATTCAGTCAGTTAAGTTAGCCCAAGCAAACGGAATTGAAAATATTACGATTGATTTAATTTATGGCTCTAAATATCAAACTTTAGAAACTTGGAAAAAAAATTTAGAACAAGCATTTGCATTAAACGTTCCTCATATTTCGGCATACAATTTAACTATCGAGGAAAAAACAGTGCTGGGCAAATTAAATGCAAAGGGGAAAGAACCTGA
>CANJJP010000148.1 GCA_947474485.1 Bacteroidota bacterium
GCTGCATTGGCAACTTCTTCTCCATCAGGAGGAACATGGAGCGGAACGGGTGTAGTAGGTTCTGATTTTGATCCGGCAATTGCAGGTATTGGAACTCATGCAATTACTTATACTATTTTAGGAACCGGAGGTTGTATCAATTCAATAAGCGATAGTATTTTTGTTTCAGGATGTGTTGGATTAGAAGATTATAAAGCTAACGCAAACCTTACTATTTTTCCAAATCCTTCAATTGGAACCTTCACAATTCAATATACCAATAATGCTTCCCTAGTATTGATAAATGAATTGGGACAATCAATTGAACGTCTACTTTTAAACGTAGATAATAATTACTCTTATACCTTCTCAAACCTAAATAGTGGAATTTATTTTATTACTGGAATAATAAACGAACATTTTGTAACTCAGAAAATTGTTGTTACAAAATAAAACAAGAAACTTGACTAAATTAAAACGGCTACAAATAATTGTAGCCGTTTTTTTCGTATCTATTCTTCAGTGTTTAATAAATGGCTACACCATTGGAGGCCAAACACTAATTAATTCAGGATTTTCAGGTATGTAAACAATCCAAACTGCTTCGCCTGATTGCTTTAGTTGATTTATTGAAGTGAAAATATTCTCAACATTTCCTTGATGTGTTCGTCCACCAACGGCAAAAGAAAAATTAACTGTTAAGGGGTGCCTACCGTTAATTGTTTTCGAATAATCATACTCAACAGTTATAATTTTACCTTGAGCAATACTACCATGCTGAAATGGAATTAATTCATTATTTGCATCCTTTAATCCCTTAGGCCACAAAAAATCCCAATTATTGGAAATAAAACTGTCCAGAAAAAAGGAACAATAAATATTATACCTAGCATTGTATATACATTACCTGCCTACTTAATTCGTCTTACAAATTTCGAAGGAAATTCTCTTGGTGCACTAAGTGGTTTTGGTCCCAATTCATGGGTACTATTTTGGTACTCAATAGTGCCCCCGCAATTTGTACAATTGGAAAGAGTAACATTTGAAAATTCACTCCTACACCAAGGACATTTAATTATATAACTATTTTAAAGCATGGAAAAATTTAAACAAAAAACGATTAAATACAATTAAACCCTAACTCCAATTATTGTTACGTCATCTACTTGCCATAAATTACCAACCCATTTCGTAAATGTTTCTTCTAATAAATCCTTTTGCTCTTGCATTGACAATTGATGATTAGCAGCTAATAGATCTCGCAAATTTTTAATCATAAACTTTTTGCCTTTTACGCCCCCAAATTGGTCGGGGAAGCCATCTGTTAAAGTATAAACAACATCACCTGTTTGTAAAGTCACTTCTTGTTGAGTAAATGAAACATCATCCTTGTAATGTTTTCCTACCGGCATTTTATCAGGTTTAATTTCAATAATTTCTGTTCCACGCATAATCCAAACTGGATTATTTGCCGCAGCGATTATTAATTTCATATTCTTAAAGTCATAAACAGTTAAACTAGCATCCATTCCATCCTTTCCTCCTTCATCACTTCCATCTTTCTTTAAACGTTCTATAATAATCCTTCGTGTTACATTTAAAATATTTGAAGGTTTAGTTTCAGTTTCAATGGCTTTTTCCAAACTGGTTACATTTAGCAAACTCATAATAGCTCCTGGAACTCCGTGACCTGTGCTATCTGCTGTAGCTAAAGCAAAATTGCCATTGTTTAACTTGCTTGCCCAATAAAAATCTCCGCTTACAGTATCTTTTGGTTTAAAAAAAACAAAATAGTTTTTCAAATTTTCATTTAATATTTCTTTAGTTGCGATAAAACTTCGTTGAATCCTTTCAGCATAATTTATACTGTCAGTTATTTCTTTATGCTTTTCTTCTATTAATTGTTTTTGTGCTTCTACTAAAATATTTTTTTCTATTACAATTTTCTTTTCCTCAACTACCTCGGATGTTCTTTCAGCTACAGTTTGCTCAAGAATTTCTTTCTCTTTCTTTAATTTACGTTCACGCCATTTTATGTAAAACCAAATTGAACCAACAATTAATAAAGCAACTAAGGTTTTAAACCACAAAGTTTGCCACCAAGGCGGGAGAATAACAAAACTATAATCAGATTCATTACTCCAAAAACCATCACTGTTCATAGCTTTTACTTTAAAGGTATAAAAGCCATGAGGTAAGTTACCATAAGTTGCTTCCGTTTTACTAGTAATTGCGCTCCAGTTTTCATCTATCCCTTCTAATTTATATTGATACTTGACCTTTTTTGGTCGCATGGTAGTAATACCAATAAAATTAAATGTTAAGTAATTGTTGTTGTATGCCAAACATAAATTCTCCGGCAAACTATACCATTTTGAAATACTATCAAATTCAAAATTACTAATAGCAACACCATTTCCAAGAATTAGTGTACTGTCTTTATTCTTTTTTAAATTTACCCAAGGAATATTTTCATTAAATAACTCTATACTTGTCAGTTGCATATTAGGTGCAATTGTATCGGCAGCATCTTCGAAATTTGAAGTGGTAAAAACTGTTAATCTATCATTTGCTCCAATCCAAATGGTTCCTTGGTTTGCGTTATAAATAGCATTAGAATTACAGCCAACACCTAAAAAACCATCTTCGTAAACAAAACTTTCAAAATATTTAGCAGATTCTTTTGTGCTTTTATAATTAACAAGATCATTTATTTTCGCTAAATTTTCGGTTGATAGTTTACTTAAGCCAAAGCGGGTTCCAGTCCAAATATTTCCGGATTTGTCTTGTAGAATACTACAAACAACATTATTTGATAGCCCTTCTTTTTCTGTAAATGAATAAAAAGATTTACCATCGTATTTAGTAAGCCCATTAAATCCTAGCCCACCAAGCCATAAATTTCCAGATTTATCTTCAATGATACTCCTCACAAAATCGTCTGGCATTCCTTGCTTTTCCGTGAAATGTGTAAATGACTTCCCATTATATTTTGATAAACCACCGCCATAAGTACCGAACCAAATATTTTTGAAACTATCCTCAAAAATAATTCTCACGCTATTGCTTGAAAGCCCTTGTTTTTTCGTGTAATTTTTAAAAGATTTTCCATCGAACTTGAATGCGCCACCTCCATCTGTTCCAATCCAAATACATCCAAGTTTATCTTGCAAAATACTATATACAGTAATATTTGATAGCCCTTCTATATTTTTAAATTGCGTAAAGTATTTTCCGTCATATTTAGTCAATCCAGCAGATGTACCAAACCAGAAATTTCCCGAATTATCTTGAAGGATGCTATATACTATATTATCTGACAAGCCATCTTTTTTTGTAATATATGTATATGAATTACCATCGTAAATAGAAACTCCTCCACCCTCAGTTCCAAACCAGATTTTTTTAGAAACATCTTGAATTATACTAAGTACTGTGCTATTTGATAACCCTTCCTTTTCTGTAAAGTGTCTAAAGGATTTAGGATTATATTTCGAAACACCACCACCACCTTTTGCAAACCAAAGTGTACCGTTTCTATCTTGTAGGATATTTCTAATAATATTATTATTTAGTCCTTCTTTTTCAGTAAAATGTGTAAAGTTTTTATAGTCAAACTTTGATACACCAACGCCATTTGTACCAAACCAAATATCTCCGGATTTATCTTGAATAATGCTTGTTACAAAATTATTTGAGAGTCCTTCTGTTTCGGTATAATTTATAAATGATTTTCCATCGTATTTAATTATTCCTGTCCCATTTGTACCGAACCAAATATTTCCTGATTGATCTTGCAGGATACTAGATACAAAATTAGTTGAGAGTCCCTCTTTCTCTGTAAAATTAAAAAAAGATTTACCGTCATATTTAGATACACCTCCCTTCTTGGTCCCAATCCAAATATTTTTGGCTTTATCTTGTATGATACTTGTAACAAAATTATTTGAGAGTCCCTCTTTTTCAGTGAATTGTACAAACATTCTACCATCATATTTACACACGCCTCCTCCTCCTGTTCCGAACCATAGATTCCCTAAATTATCTTGTAGGATACTAGTTACGTAATTATTTGCGAGTCCTTCTTTTTCAGTAAAATTAGTAAAGGTCTTACCATCATATCTTGACACCCCGCCAGTTTCTGTTCCGAACCAAAGGTTTCCAGCTTTATCTTGAATGATGCTGGTGATAAAATTATTTGAGAGTCCTTCCTTTTCAGTAAAATTAGTAAATGTCTTACCGTCATATTTAGACACGCCTCCTCCACCTGTTCCGAACCATAGATTCCCTAAATTATCTTCATATAAAAAATTTATATTAGTATGTGTTAATCCTTGTAGTTTACTAAAAGAGCTAAAGTTTTCTGAGTTTTGGTCTTTAGTATAGGCATCTTTTGCAATTACTATTTGTGGAATGCCTGCTTCAAAAGAACTGCCTTTGGCAAGTGTAGTTTTAGGCAATTTAAAGGGGGCTTGCCCTGGTGTGTAAATACGAGGTTTACCTACTGTATTTATTTTGGGTTTACCAACTGGATGTATATTAGTGTTTATTGCAACAACCGTTAGTTTACCAGCAGGTATTTTTTTTAATTTACTTTGGTCAACCAAAATTACTTTGGGTGCAGCCATGCTGTCCGCAGGCACCACATATCCTTTGGCTTCAACAACTTTTACTTGGTGTATGTTGTTTTTATTTCTGTTTTTTTCTGTGCAAGAAAAAGAAAACAAAAAAAGTAATAAACAAAGCCAACAATTTTTACTCATAGGCTAAAAATAATAAAATAAATTTGTTTTTAAATTATTTTACTTAAGAATAGCCTTCGGAACTCGAACATATAAATGCTGTACTATAAACTGTTTTGAGTTTTAATGATTCTTTATCCCAACAAAACCCCCTGATAAATAAGGTTTTATCAGGGGTTTTCAAGCTAAGTACCCGTAAGGATGAATTTATCGAACTTTTTGGAGGGATTGGAGAGGCTGAGTATTTTAATGTGCAAATCAATCTAAAAGTTGGAGCTAATTAAAATCTGTAATAATAATTAATACCAAAATGATTTAATTTTTAGTCCAAAAGTTGTCGGAAAACATATAATCAAAGGCGTAAGTTTTTTTAGTGTCCTCTGTTTTTAATTTTTGTGTTAGTGATTGCATAAACAAACTTACTTCGTCTAAAGATTTATAGAGTTTGTTTGTAAATGCTCGTTTAAATTTTGCCCACATTTTTTCTGCAGGATTTAATTCTGGACTAAATGGCAGTAAGAAAATAAGAATAATATTTTTCGGGACTTTTAAGCGTTTGGCTTTATGAAAAGCACCGTTATCAAGTACAATAACCTTAAGCTCTTTAGGATTTATCAAAGAAAA
>CANJJP010000149.1 GCA_947474485.1 Bacteroidota bacterium
AAAGCATGTTTGCCTAATGGAGTAATTCATAATTTTTATGGTCCAACCGAAACAACTATTGTTTGCACGCGTTACTTATGGCAAGAGATAGAGGCTGAACAGGAGATTAGAAATGATATTGTGCCAATAGGAAAACCTTTTCCACAAATGAATTTTATACTTGTATCTGAAGAAGGGAAAATAGTTTCCGAATTGAATACAGAAGCTGAACTTTGTTTTGAAGGCGCACAGGTTATTGATTCGTATTTGAATAATATGTATATAGATAGATTTTTGCAAGTTAATGGTAAACGTTATTACAAAACGGGCGATCGAGTAAGTTTAAATGATAAAGGAAATTTAATCTTTCATGGAAGACAAGATTCGCAAGTTAAAGTAAATGGTTATCGTGTTGAACTAATAGAAATAGAAAATGCAATTTATTTGGGCTCTGGTTGTCTGAACAAAGTAATTGTAGAATCAAAAAACGGGGCAAATCAATTATCTGCTTTTATTGAAAGTGATAATGAAATTAAGTTGTATGAATTATTGGAAAAAAAAATCCCTTCTTATATGATTCCTACAAAAATTATTTTTGTTAAACATTTACCTTTAACAATAAATGGAAAATTGGATGTAGAACAATTGAAGCTTCTTTAAAATTAAACCGAGTAAATATGGAAACTATCAAACGAATTGAAAAGGTGTTGCAAAACGTTTTTGAAGATAAAAATATTAAGATTTCTGAAAACACAACTGCAAATGATATCCCTGCATGGGATTCCTTAATGCACATGATTGTAATCAGTGAAATAGAGGAAGAGTTTGGTTTAAACTTTAGCTTTAATGAAGTGGGTGATTTTAAATCAATTGGTGATATTGTAAATTGTATAAACAACAAAGGAAATTGATTAATCGTATTATTCAACGTTCAAATTGTTAATTCTTCTTTAATAAATCGCTAATTCCATAGATAATCTAATTTAAGTTGCTAGTATTTAAGTAGTTGAATTCAAACCATACGAATTTTATACTTGTATATATTTGATAAACAGTATTTTAAAATAATTTTTAAATTTTTTTGTAGTATAAGCATTAAACTTATCTTTGCATTCGTAATTAATCAAAAAAACTAAACACAATGTCAGACATTACAGCAAAAGTTAAATCAATCATCGTTGATAAATTAGGAGTTGATGAAAAAGAAGTAGTTCCAGCAGCTAGCTTCACTAACGACCTAGGAGCAGACTCTTTAGATACAGTTGAGCTTATTATGGAATTTGAAAAGGAATTCAATATCGCTATTCCTGATGATCAAGCTGAGAAAATCTCTACAGTTGGAGATGCTGTTGCTTACATCGAAGCTAACGCTAAAAAGTAATTTTTTTTAAATAATTTGTATGCAGTTAAAACGAGTTGTAGTTACCGGAATTGGTGCTGTTACCCCTGTGGGTAACAACGTTAATGATTTTTGGAATAATTTAGTTAACGGTGTAAGCGGTGCTGCGCCTATAACTCGTTTTGACGCATCCAAGTTTAAGAGTCAGTTTGCTTGCGAAGTAAAAGGCTTTAACATCGAAGATTATATTGATAGAAAGGACGCCAGAAGAATGGATACTTTCTCTCATTATGGAATTGCAGCAGCTGCGCAAGCAGTTGAGGATTCTGGAATAAATACAGAAGGACTAAATAAAGACCGCATTGGTGTTATTTGGGCTTCAGGTATTGGTGGATTAGATACTTTTTTGGAGGAATGTACCACTTTCGCAAAGGGAGATGGAACACCTCGCTTTAATCCTTTCTTTATACCAAAAATGATTTCTGATATTGCTGCGGGGCATATTTCTATGCGTTACAGTTTTAGAGGACCCAATTTTTCGGTTACATCAGCTTGTGCATCTTCTACAAATGCAATGATTGATGCTTACAATTACATTCGTTTAGGAATGGCTGATGCCTTTGTTACTGGAGGTTCAGAAGCTGTTATTAATGAAGCTGGTGTTGGCGGTTTTAATGCCATGCACGCTATGAGTACTCGTAACGATGATCCTAAAACGGCTTCTCGTCCTTATGATAAGGATAGAGATGGTTTTATTTTAGGCGAAGGTTCGGCGGGTTTAATTTTAGAAGAATACGAACACGCAAAAGCGCGTGGGGCGAAAATATATGCTGAAGTTGTAGGTGGTGGAATGAGTGGAGATGCACATCATTTAACTGCGCCGCATCCAGAAGGATTAGGAGCTATGAATGTTATGCTAAATGCACTTAAGGATGCTAATATTACAGCTGACCAGATTGATTACATTAATTCACATGGTACTTCTACTCCGTTAGGTGATATTGCTGAGGTAAAAGCTATCCAAAAAGTATTTGGTGAGCACGCATTCAAATTAAATATCAGTTCAACTAAATCTATGACTGGCCATTTATTGGGAGCAGCGGGAGCTATTGAGGCTTTGGCGTGTATACTAACAGTTAAGAATGATATTATTGCTCCAACGATTAATCATTTTACTGACGATCCGGAATTTGATAGTAGATTAAATTTCACATTTAACATAGCACAAAAACGTGAAGTAAATTATGCACTAAGTAATACATTCGGTTTTGGCGGTCATAACGCTTGTGTTATATTGAAAAAATATAAATAAGCTCATTTTGCTTAAGTCACTTTTTACATCTAAGAAATCTCCTTCCGACAAAAAATTAGCGCAAACTGTTCGTTTGATAACGGGCTTTTTTCCTAAAAACATTTCTTTATATCAGCAGGCTTTTCGTCATGTATCGGCGGCTGTTGAAATAAAAAGTGGAGTTAAAAATAGTAACGAACGTTTAGAATATTTAGGTGATGCAGTTCTTGGTGCTATTGTTGCCGAGTATCTTTTTCAAATATTTCCATTTAAAGATGAAGGTTTTTTAACTCAGGTGCGTTCGCGCATCGTTAATAGAACTCAATTAAATAAGCTTTCAGTAAAATTAGGATTTGATAAACTAATTAAGTCTGGTTTAAAAGGTAATCATGCAAGTTCTATGGCTGGCGATGCGTTCGAAGCTTTTATTGGCGCAGTATATTTGGATAAGGGATTTAAAGTGACGCAAAAATTTGTTGTAGAACGTATTATTAAAATTCATTTAGATTTAAATGAAATAGAAAGCAACGATACTGATTTTAAAAGCAAACTAATAAATTATTGTCAACAACGTAAAAAGAAAATTGATTTCGTTTTAGTAAAGGAAATAGGCCAGGGGCCACGAAAAGAGTTTATGATTTCAGTAGAAATTAGCGGAAAGGCTTATGGAATGAGTCAGCATATTTCTAAACGCAAGGCAGAGCAACGCGCAGCAGAACTTACAATTAATATGCTCGAAGAAAAGGGATTAACGCTTGAGTAATCTATTTCAAGGTTGTTATTTATACTATTTCAAAATAATTTCAGTTACAACTGTATCATCAGCCATCTCATTTATTTTAGCGATAAGATTAGTGCGAAGCATACTCATTTCATTACGTAATGCAGGTGAATCTAATTCAATAACCAATTTACTTCCCATAAAATATACTTGTTTGGTGTGCTTGGCAAAAAGTTTCCCCACTAATATTTCCCACTTACCAATAATATCTGCTTGATGCAATTTTTTATCGATATGGTTCTCTTTTAAAAACTGCTGTAAAGCTTCTCCTATACTTTGCTGGTTATTTTTACGCATGACTTATATCATTTACAGTTCCGTTTTCTACATGAAATAATTTTACATCAACATTTGCCTCATGAAATAATTCGTTGATACGCTCGCTGTGTGTGTCGGTTATAAATACTTGTCCAAATGTATTACTGCTAACAAGGTTGATGAGTTTTCTAAAACGATGTTCATCTAATTTATCATACACATCATCTAACAATAAAAGCGGGGCAGTATGTTTTATTTTTTTAATGAATTCGAACTGAGCTAATTTTAATGCAAGTAAATACGATTTTTGTTGCCCCTGTGACGCAAACTTTTTCAAACTGTTTCCATTCAATGTAAAATCAATGTCATCTCTGTGTATTCCAACACTTGTGTGCTCTAGCACTCTGTCCTTTGCAAGTGCTGTCATTAAAGCTGTTCGGTAATCTTTATCTTTTGTTGATGGCTCGTAATGCAAACCAACTGTTTCTTTTGAATCAGTAATGTATTCAAAATTTTGCGTAAAGAGCTGAGAAAATTCTTGTAAGAATTCAATACGTTTTTTCAAAATTCCGTCACCATGTATTATTAATTGATCATCCCACAACTCAAGTGTAACCGAATCAAATGAATTACTTTGACGAAATTGTTTTAACAAGGCATTGCGTTGCGCTAATACATGATTGTATGCTATTAGTTTTTCTAAATATACTTTGTCGTATTGCGAAATAATGCTATCAATAAATTTGCGCCGGTATTCGCTACCTCCAACAATTAATTCGCTATCAGATGGGGAAATCATAACCAAAGGATAAATACCAATATGTTCAGATAAACGTTCGTATTCTTTTTTGTTACGCTTAAATTGTTTTTTTTGATTGCGTTTTACACCACAATATAAATCATCGGTATCGCCATCCTTTTCAAAACTTCCTTGTATCACAAAAAATCCTTGCTCGTATCTTATGTTTTGACTATCGATTGCATTAAAAAAACTTTTACAAAAAGAAAGGTAATATATAGCATCTAATAAATTGGTTTTTCCCATTCCGTTATTGCCTGTAAAGCAATTTACTTTAGGGAAAAAAGACAATTTTGCCTCTTCATAATTCTTAAAATTTATCAGACTTAGCTCCTTCAAATACATAAGCTGCAAAGGTAGTGGATTGTTAGCTTTTAATATCATTTGTGAATAAAAGGTTTTTCTCGTGAAAAACCAATCTTTTTAGTCTGATTTTCAGTGCTTTAAATAAAATTTTTGTGAATAAATGAAAAAGAGTATCTTCGCACACTAAATTTTAAGGAACTATGGCCGAAGTATCGGAAAAACAAGAAACTAGCTTTGACGTTGAAGAAACAGTTGGTAAAGCTGAAATGTTTTTTGAGAAAAACAAAAAAATGATTGGTTATGTAGGTGCTGCAATTGCCGTATTAACAACTGCAATTATTACTTACAAAATGTGGTATATACCTGAGCAAAACAAAGAGGCGCAAGCTCAAATGTACATGGCTCAATCGTTATTTGATAAAGATTCGTTAAACCTTGCATTAAAAGGTGGAAACTATAACTCAACAACTTTTACAGGTTTAGAAGAAATTGCAGATAACTATGGAAGCACTCCATCTGGAAAAGTTGCTGAGTATATGGTTGGTGTAGCTTTATTAAACCAAGGTAAGTATCAAGATGCAATTGATCAT
>CANJJP010000150.1 GCA_947474485.1 Bacteroidota bacterium
CAAGCATTTCAGGGTTTTCAAACTGTTTGCGATTGGTAATATAATGTAGAATGCAAGAATTTTCGCCAGCTCCAACAATAGATGGATAACCAACGTACTCCGAACCATTAAACTTAAAGCCAAATTCAACCAATGCTTGGGCTTGATATTCTGTCATGGTTGAATCTAATGATTTCATTAAATCTAAATGTGCATCGCAAGTAATATCAATTGCTTTTTGCAATAATTTTAATTCTTCAGGAGATTTTATTTCACGAAGCGCCGACATGAAAGAAAACAATGAGGTTCCATTTTTCTTATCTTTTAGTTTGGAAGTTTTATCTTCAAATGATTTTAGTAATGAAAATAAATCTCCCGAATCATACTTATCATCTCTTACATCATTGTGATTTGTGGGATGATAAATTTTCGCGAAACGTGCAAAGTCTAGCGGGAAATCAGCAAACTCAGTATTGTTGTATGCATAACGAAAACCTAAATCTATCATTACACCATCGGTGCCAAGTCGTTTACCAGTCCAGCTTTCAGCTTTCTCATCGCGCGGTTGAACAAATAAAAGTTCGTCGCAGGAAATGCTGTCAATAGAAATTCGTTCTTTAAAAACAAGTAAAACAGCATTGGGTTCGGTGAGTCCAGTTAAGTAATAAAAATTAGGATCTTGACTGTATTGGTAATCCACATCGTTGGAGCGATTTCTTTCTGCATTCGCAAAAACAATAGCAACTGAATTTTCATCCATTTTATCACGCAATGCTTGGCGCTTATCTGCATGAAAAGATGCTGGAAGCATATCGTTATCGTATGCTGTTTTTTTATCTTGAGCATTGCTACTAATAAGTAGCAGGGAGAATAACAGGAGAGAAATTTTTTTGACCATGTGTGTGCAAACTAATGTTATTTATAAATGCTTGTGTTTGAATCGAATGTTAGAGTTTTAGGCGCTTGAAATAAAAAAAGCGCAGTTTACATTGGTAAAAGATTATTTTTTTATTTTGAGTAACGACAAAATCGGACATTATAGACAAATACAAACTAAAAAACCTCGTCGAAGATACGACAAGGTTTCTAAACAAATATTGTGCAGGGAATTAAAGAGCTAAAATACCGTTAGCTTTTGCTTCTTTCATACAAGCAAAAATTCCTTTTTTATTTATGTTTTTGATAGCAGAAGTAGATACACGAAGTGTAACCCATTCTCCTGTTTCAGGAACAAAAAAGCGCTTACGCTTTAAATTCACTTTAAATTGGCGAGGTGTTTTTGCGTTAGAGTGCGAAACATTGTTTCCACCCATTGCTGTTTTTCCTGTTAATTGACAAATACGTGACATATCTTTAGTTTAAAACGGTTTTCAAATTTGGGGTGCAAAGAAACGATATTTTTTAATAATTGCCAAATATTCTCTGCTTTTTGATTAAAAAATTTAAGCTTACAGTGTTTATTGCATTAGTTTAGGGTAAGAATGAATGTTGTTAGAGTGCTACTATACAAAATTAAAATTCTGTAAACAACTGATTTACATACCTAAATCATTTTTTTTATAAGCGTCGCCCGAAATAGCTTCTTGGCCGGGAGCTAATAAATTAATTCGGCCAAGTGCAAGTCTAATGAAGATTGTTTTTGTTAAATGATGAGGTTTTTTGTGAATTTTAAAATCTTTAGGCGAAATGGGTAAACTAAAATTAACATTATAATTATCGTATTTATTGCCATTATTATTTGGGCCAAGCCTGTTGCTTTCTGCTGCAAATGTAACTCCGGTATACATAAAACGATTTCCACCGCACCAAACACTTCTTGTAAATGCTTCTAATAAATCTCCAACGTTATGGCCGCGATTAGACCCTTGAATAGGCAACGACAAACAAGTATCAACTTGTTCTCTAAACCTAATTTTATTCAAAAACTCACTCAAAAAAACCATTCCGCCCAAAGGCGTAATCTTTTTATTAGTAAAGGCTACATCAAATTCCATCACATATTTTTTCTAATACTTCGCATTAGAAGTTATAAATACAAAAATCAAACTTTTTGTCTAATGCGGAATGTGGGTTTAATAGACATCTTACAAAAAATACAATTTTTACTTATCTAAAACAAAAAACCCCCCGAATACTCGGAGGGCCTTCTATGAAAATGTATGAGATTATTTTTTCTCGTCTTTTTTCTCTTCTTTAGATTTGCAGCAAGATTTCTTAGCTGTCTCATCTTTTTTGCAACAAGATTTCTCGTCTTTACTGCAAGATTTTTTCTTCTTGCCTTTATCATCACCTTTTTTATCATCTCCGATTACAGAAACGATAGAGGTGTTAGTTAAAGCAGAAACTGTTGAAGCTGAAACTGCTGTTACCATCCCGGTGAAAGCAAGCATTAAAAATAATTTTTTCATGGTGTTTTTGTTTTGTTGTTGTTTATTATTTCAAAAATACAATAATTATTCCAAAATCTTAATTAACAAATGTTAAAAAACTTAGCGCCTTCTGTCCTTAAACATCTCCTTAAACTTAAATTCTATCCCCTCACTAGGCTTTGTAGCTGGCGATTGAACTAAATAACCATCTTTATTTAATAAATAAAAAACGTTGGCAGCCTTTATCATGTAGCTATCCAAAACGTTTTGGTAAATGCTGCCGTTTAAAAACAACCAATTGTATTTCGGATTCTTTTTTACAAAGTCGATGAAGTCTTTGTCCTTACCTGCCATGCAAATACTGATAAAAATCACCTTGTCGCCATACTTGGTTTTTATCTGTTCCATCTTTTTTAACTCCTGAATGCTTTCGGTACTTGTTGGAGAAAAGAAATTCATATAAACATATCTTCCTTTGTAATCAGCTAATGAATGTAATTTACCATTTACATCTGGTAATGCAAAATCAGGCGCAGTTGCCCCTACTTGCAAGTTTTGGAAGATGCGCAAAATATTTCCGCAAATTATTTTGTGTTCTTTAATTTTTGTTGTTGCATTTATTTCAGAAATTAAAGCTGTTATGTTTGCTTTACTAAAGCGGGGCACATAATATAATTCGTACAAGCCTTTAATAATTACTAACTCTCTTAGTGTATCGTTTGCTACCCAATTATCTGCTTTTAATGTTTTATTAAGCTCTTTATAATTTGGTTCAATGTTAATGCTAGCTAAAACATCGTTACCCAAAGGGCCTGATGACATGGTTTGTAGGTACTGCTTAAAAAACTGATTAAAGAATTCCATGTACTCATAATTATGATATTCGATAGGATGATTAACCAAATACTTCGCAGCTAAGTAATTTCTATGCCTTCCAGTGTTATCATTAATTAGCGCAAAGGTGTAAAGTATATATGTTTTAAAATAATTACTCTTCACGTCTTTATACCTTTCTTCCATGCGCAATTGGAAAGTATCTAAACGTCCATGAATTTTTTTTGCGACAAAATATTTATAGTTCTTTTGCCAAAAATTATCGAACTGAATATTGAAATCGATAATGCGCGCATTTAACTCAGTTGAATCACCATGAATCATCAAATCCACACTCTCTTCAGTGTTTGGGTTATGGTAATCAATCGTATCAGGCGGAAGGAAAGTAAAGGCATATTTAAACATGGCAAGCATGTATAGCTTTCCTACTTTATTGTTTATCTTAACATGATAACACGAAGGGTTTACAACATTGGCACTTAGCTCAAAATTCCCTTTAGAATCAATAGTATCAAAGGATTCCTTTACGGAAGTGTAAGTGATTAAATCGGTAAAACCATAAAGAGAAATTTCTTCTCCTTTGTAATCGGGTGCTTTACCAACAATATAAGAAGTTTGAGCAAAAGAATAAGCGCAGACAAAACTAAAATAAATGATTACTATTTGCCTTAGCCAATTGTTCATGCTTAAATACGATTAAACTGCTTTTATATTGCAGAAAGCAAATTATATGCCGAAGCTATTATGCACAACCAACATGGCGTAAATGCACAACATGAGATTTTACAGCACTTATCATACTTGGAAACTCATGATATTTTACATTAAATTCTTTACAGGTATCAATGAGTATCTTGTTTAGTTGTGGGTAATGTACATGGCTAATACGCGGAAACAAATGATGTTCAACCTGAAAATTTAATCCGCCTAACATCCAACTCAATACTTTGTTACGAGTACCAAAATTTGCAGTCGTTTTCATTTGATGAATTGCCCAGTCGTTTTCAACTAATAAATTATCAGTTTTTGGATCTGGAGTAACGAATTCAAGGTCTTCAACTATGTGCGCTAATTGAAAAACAATTGCCAAAATAAAACCAACCACCAAAACTGCAATTCCATAACCCAAAAAGGTTTTGCCCCATCCAAGTAAAATCCCTGGAAGCACAACAAACATTCCAATGTGAAAAACTTTAGAAATCCAAAAAACAAAATGTTCTTTAACAGATATAGGTTGCATTTCGGTATGATCAGCAATTTTACGGGTAATGTATTTTACAAAATCTCTGTAATACACCCAAAACAAAAAAGTTAAGGTGTATAAAAATGGCCAATAAAAATGCTGATACTTATGAAACCAACTTTTCTTTTGATCTTCATGAATACGAATAAACGGACGGACATCAATATCATCATCAATACCTTCTATATTAGTGTAAGTATGGTGGTTAATATTATGCTTTTGACTCCAAAAGAAAGCATTTGCACCAAGCATATTACTTGAGTATGCCATAATTGTGTTAAGGGTTCCTTTTGTAGAATAACTTCCATGCGACCCATCGTGCATTAGGTTAAACCCAATGAGAGCCATTACAAATCCCATTAATACCGATCCTCCAATTCCTGCCCAAATGTTAGAAGGTGTAAAGAATACTAGCCAAACATATAATGAGAAAAATGCTACTAAAATGGTAATTGTTTTCAGGTACAGTCGAAAATCTCCAGTCGTCTTTTTGTGATTCGTTTTAAAGTACTCGTTTACTCTACTTCTTAATGTAAAGAAAAAAGTGGGTTGTGTGTTACTAAATTTTACTTGCAAAATATTTATTTTTTATTGGCGCAAAGATACAACTTAAATATCTTTTTGATTCCTAAATCAATTTACTTTTTTCAGAAAAATAAAGTTAATTAACTATTAGTTAACCGATTAGAAAAATCAAAGTGACAAATAACAAGGACAATTAATGTTAAAGCCTTAAAAATCTTCGACAGAATTGCAATACTTATTTTTAATCGTTGAAGAAAATAACGATTTGCTTTAACAATGCTAAACCTTCCTATCAGGATTACTCCCCAAAAAAGACTTCCAATTACTAAAGGATTTACCTGTGCTACTAATTGTTTTTGATTGAAAATGATGGCAAATAGCAACACTTAA
>CANJJP010000151.1 GCA_947474485.1 Bacteroidota bacterium
CTAGTTCCAATGCAACTGCTTTTCCTATGCCTTGTGTGCTTCCGCAAACTAATGCACGTTTGTTTTCTAAATCTAAGTTCATATTACAATATTATTGTTTTTAATTTATAATTAGTGTCAAAAAAATCTAAAATAGTTTTACTGTTATCAACATGCAGCGCTTTAATTCCTGCTGCTAGAGAACCTTCGATGTGTTGAATGGAATCATCAAAAAACAGGGTTTCGTCAACATTAAATTGCGAATCATTTAACACATAATGAAAACATTCCGCATTGGGTTTCCTTAATTTGATTCGACTGCTATAGTATACTTTATCAAAAAGTGGATTTAAATTTTTTAATCCATTTTGCGCAAAAATTATTTCTTCAAACGCAGTAATGTGAGTTTCATTTGTATTGCTTAACAATACAATATTATAATTATCCCGAATACTTTTTAAAAACTCAACTCTTTCATTTGGAAGATTCAATAACATGGCATTCCATGCTTTTATAATTTCTTCGTAATTGATATGGGAAGGCATTTGTTTTTTTAAACCAGCAATGAATTGCTCTTCTGTTATTTTTCCCGTTTCAAATGAATCAAATAAAGCGGTTTGTTTTGTCTTAGAATAAATTTCATCGAAATTTGGAATACCCAAATCTTTAAATGCAGAAATAGTTTTATGGTAATCGATATTAAATAATACTCCGCCCAAGTCGAAAATTATATTTTTTATTTGATGCATTATTGTGCTTGTGCTAAATTTAAAATTTGCTGCAATTCTCTTTCCGAATCATTATTCATTAAGACTACATGTGTGTCTTTTCCAATAGGAGCCCATCTTCCAGGGTGTATTGGCCGTTTATCTAAAAATAAACCAATTGCCTTTTTCCCTAGTGCAGCGCAAATATGCAATGGGCCCGTACTTGCTGCAATTAAAATATCGGCTTCATTTATAAATGAAATAAACTCAGGCAAGCTCAGTTTTCCTGTTAAATCAACTGCATCTGGATTATTTTTTATGAGTGGCTGCAACAATTGACCTTCGGCCTGCGTGCCCGAAATAAAAACTTGAAACTTTTCTTTATCAATTTTTGAAATGAGTTTACTAAAATTCTCTAAACCCCATTCAACGGCATTGCCTTGAGATTTAGCATGTATGATGATATTTTTTTTGTCTTTACTTAAGAGCTCTTTGTGTTTTTGAGGCAGAGCTAGGTGTTTAGTAAAACCATAAGCAGCAGCTAAATCCACCAAAGAAAACTCTTCATTAATTCCAACTGCACTTAGCAATTTGCAATTTAATTGCGCTTCGTGTAGGTCTGAATTCTTGCGTGAAAGCTTGATTAATTTATTACACGTAAACCAATGGTAAGCCCTGTTAGTTGTTCCAATTCTCAATTGAACACCCGATTTTTTCATCAGCTGGGCAATTTCCTTTTTAGGGAATACATGAATACAATGAGAAATATTTTTATTTCGAATAAACTGAATTTGTTCTTTCGGATTTAGTTTATTTAAATCATCAATACTCAAAAATTCATCTATGTGTTCGGATGTTTCAATAATACTTTTAGTGTAATTTTTTCCAAGGAAAACAATAGAAACATTGGGGAATCTTTCCTTCAAAATGCCCGCCATTGGCAACGTTAGTATAACATCACCAATACTATCGGTTCTACTTATTAATATTTTATTTGGCTTTAGCATGTTTAAACAAACAACGTGTTTTTTTATATTTTAAATAAGTTGCATAAGCCGAGTTTTTAGCTATTGCGAAACCTGCTGAACCATCTAAAAAACCCAAGTGCAAAATGTAATGGCCAATAAATTTTGCAATTGGATTCACAATTAATTTAAATGCAGGAGCGTTTCTATTTCTATCAAATAAATCTTGTGAGGCAATCGTTGTAAATTTATCTATTTGTTTAAAATGGTCTTCTTTGGTGTAATAGCTATAATGTAAAATATCTTCTTTAAAGTGATAAATGATTTCATTAGCAGGTAGTGTAAGTTCCTCATGTATTACACCTTTCCATTCAATTTTATCTCTATTAAATAATCGTACTTTTTTATCGGGATACCAATTGCAATGTTTTACCCATGAACCACAATAATTTGTTAATCTATTAAAAGAGCATGTTTTTAATTCGGTTCCTTTTTTTAATTCCTGGATTGTTTTTTTTAATTCTACACTTAAAGCCTCATCCGCATCTAACGAAAGTACCCATGAAAATTTAGCTTGTTGGTTTGCAAAATTCTTTGTCGCCGAATAACCTTCCCATTCGCGCTGAATAAAATTTACGTTATGTTTTTCACAAATACTTTCAGTTGCATCACTGGAAAAAGAATCAACAACAACAATATCATCAACAAGGTCTTTAATCGAGTCTAAACATCTTCCAATGTTTTTTTCTTCGTTAAATGTTATGATTACTGCTGAAATTTGAAGCATAGTGTAAAAGTACTAAAAAGGAACATTACACACGATGTTTCCTGTCAGGTAAAACATTTTTCATGTCCCATACAATTCTTTTCACAAATTCAGCCTTGCGTTCCTTACAGTTTTGCATTGGGCAAATACCGCACGAAAGTGGCCGCACACAAGGGTCGGCATGAATAAAAAATTCAATTTTTTCTCCTAGTTGCTCTTTAATTAATTTGCCAATTAAATCAACTTCTTCATGGGCTTCTTCTAATGGAAAATACCAAGGCAATGTAACATGGCAATCAACATGTAAATGATCGCCATATTTTACAACTCTTAAATTGTGCATATCAATCCAACTATCTTTTTTGTGTTTTTCTAGTGTTTCAATGAGTTTATCTAACTCAGCAATGTCTGCCTTATCTAATAGATTATCAATTGAAGTGCGCACTAATTTAAATCCGGTATAGGCAATAAATATTCCCATGCCAACTGTAATTACATAATCAATCCAAATTATTTTGGTGAAGAAAATGATAATTAAGCCTACAACTATTGCTGCTGATGAATAGGTGTCGCTTAACAAATGTTCACCTTCTGCAATTAGTGTATGAGAATTATGCTGTTTTCCTTTTCCAATTAATATCTTGCCTACAATGAGGTTAACGGTGCCTGCAAATAAACTCATATATAAACCAATATCTACATTGGTTAAATGATCAGGCTCAAAAAACGAAACGGCGCCTTTAAAAACCATTGCAATTCCTGCAAGTAGTATCATAGAACCTTCTAGTCCAGAAGAAAAGAATTCGATTTTTCCATGGCCATATGGATGATCCTCATCTTTTGGCTTCGCAGAATAGTTAATACTATATAAGGCAAATGCACCTGTAATGATGTTAACAATCGATTCAATTGCATCAGTTAAAATAGCACTTGAATTGGTTAAGAAATAAGCAATGAATTTAACTGCGAACAAAATAACACTAATAATCAAAACGATGATCATTAATCGCTTTTTACTTTGAAGAGTAGAATTAGTAGTGCTAGTATTATTCATTAGGTTAAAAAAATTCCCCCGTTATTCAAATTGCAGAAAAACGGGGGCTCTTATAAATTTATGTGAGTTATTATTTTTTTACAAACTCACCCATTTTATTGTCATAATTAAGGAAGTAACCTCCTTTAGGTAAATTTGCACAATCAATTTTAGCTCCGAAACCACGTTTTACAATGTTTCCGTATTGGTCGTAAATTTCAAACATTGTTTCTGTTGGTTTACCCGAACAATCAAAATTGATATCCTTAGATACTTTCGCAGGTGCGAAAATAACATCACAAGTAGGACTTGTATAATCAACAGGTATAGATAAACGAGGTTGTCCGCTATAATCTGTTTGTTTCACACGGAACTGATTTTTTCCAGAGTGAGGTGATACTTTAAATTCGTATGTATTTGTAGCAGGAGTTCCCACACCATTAACTTCACCAACTTTTACCCATTTATTCCAACGGAATTGTTCAACAATAAAAGTCAATTTTCCTTGTTCAGACTTTGTACTCCAAGTTAAAGTTGCAGTTTGGGATACACTCATAGAAATAACTTCGAACGTACTTTTTGGCTTTAGAACCTCTGGGTTTAATACCTTAGGTTTACAATCAGATTTGTGAGCAATTTTAACTTCAACTTTATCTCCAACCTTTAACTGATGAGGTTTTAAATCAATTTCGAAAGCACTTGAGCCTATCTCATCGGTAGTAACATTTCCATTAACAGAAACTTCAGAAACACAGAAACCTACACCACCATTTGCAAAAGGATTTTGTACATAAATGTTTTTTCCTTGATAATTTCCTTCAACAATGATTACGCCCCCTTGACCCAAAACCTTGTTACCAAGGCTAAACGCTATAACAAAAGCAATGATTAGAGATATTTTTTTCATAATCTATTTTAGTGTATGTACTTTAAATTTCCGTGTTCAATTTAGGAACGCAATATTATGACGAAATTCAGTAAAAACAAAAAAAAACAGCGTTTTTTTTAATTCTTTCAATTCCGAATTATACTCCACAAATTTAGCAAAATAATTGTCGAATGCCGCATTAATTTCGATAAATAAATTTGGGTATTTAAGCAATAAACCATAAACTTGCATATCGTAGAATGCCCCTTTTAGGGTATAAAAACATAGATTTATGAAGAAAAATATAATTCTTTCCGCCATTGTAGGTTCGTTGTTATTAATTACTTCATGTTCCGGCGGAAAACAAGGCGATTCTGAAAAACTAGTTGCCAAAGGCGGCAAGGTTTATGGAGGCTGTTTAAAAGTTAGCGAAAGCGATACGCATCAAACATTAAATCCATCTTCAATTACAGATGCAACCTCAGGATTTATTGCCACACAGATTCATGATTGTTTAGTAAAATTAAATATGTCTACCTTAAAGGTTGAGCCTTCTATCGCGGAAAAATGGGAAATTGACCCAAGTGGTACAAAATACACTTTTAGCATTAAAAAGGGCGTAATGTTCCAAGATGACGAGTGTTATTCTGATGGTAAGGGGCGTGAGGTTAAAGCTTCAGATTTCAAATATTCATTTGAGATACTTTGCAAAAAATCAGATTACAATAAGGATTTTAGTGCTACATTTAAGGACAGAGTTGTTGGCGCAAATGAGTTTTATGACGGAAAAGGTGAATTAAGTGGGATAAAAGTAATCGACGATTATACACTTGAAGTTGTTTTAACAAAACCGAGTACAGTTTTCCTGCAAATTTTAGCAGAGCCTAGCTGTGCAGTTATTTCAAATGAAGCTTTCGAAAAATACGGAACTAGCATCAAAACAGGTGCTGGCCCATTTATATTTGATAGCGCTAACTCTGGAAAAGAAAAAATTGTTCTTAAAAGAAAC